>WGDF01000220.1 GCA_015493405.1 Flavobacteriaceae bacterium | reverse complement strand
AGCTTTATAGTTAATGTTGCATTTTTTTGGCTATTCATTTAGAGTTGAGTTTGTGATATTTTGCTTTATCGAATCAAAATGGACTTTTATCGAATGAAAATAGCCTTCTGTCTATTAGCCCCTTGCATTTATTAGCTTAATTCATTCCTTTGTAAGCATATAAAACAATTTTATGAAAAAATATTTACTTTTATTTGCTTTTTTATTGGTTGCAATAGGAGCAAAAGCTCAAAAAAAGGGCATATCATTAAGTTTATCAGCGGGCTATTCTATTCCTCTGGGAGATTATGCCGCTTACACCATTCCTTCTGACACTGCAGGTTTTCCGGGTGCAACGCCCTATCATACCATACCGCTTACCGGAATAAGAGATAAAGGTTCACAATATAATTTAGATCTTGCCTATTTTTTCGGGAAATTCGGAATGGGATTGAGTTACGGAAAATTTAATCATGAAATAAAAGAAACGAATTATGAAATGGATTTTGCTCACGACTTTAACGGTGGTAAAATAGATGGAAGCTACTATGGTGTAGGCCCACAGTATGGAACTTCCTTTGGAAAATTCAAAATTATAGGAAAATCAAGAATCGGTATGATGAATTTAAAAGTAGATTCACTCGTCATAAATTATACCGGAACTGATGTTGGAAATCCGATAAATCTTTTTAAATCCGCACCTTCTAGTGATAGCGGAAATTCGGTTTTGTATAGCTCGTTGGGCGTACAGTTTTCTTATGCAATTATCAAAAATCTTTCATTATTTGTTAAGGCAGATTATTTCACTGCATTAGGTAAAGGTATTGAAGTGCAAGAATCCTATTACCAACCTGCTGACATTGATGTGAACAATGAAATCAATGCTTTTGATGTAGCGCATTTTACCTCGCCGTATTTTAAAAAGGAAGAAATGCGTTTTATCAAACCTGAGATGTTAAATATTGGCGTTGGATTAACTTATAATATCGGTGGTAAATCAAGAAGAAATCATCAAGATAATACTATGGATAATGCAGTTGAAAAAGAAAGCAAAAGAAATGACAATCCTCAAAATAATGTCGTAACAAAATCTGCCAACAGTTCTGATGATGATAATGAACAAAGAAGTAAAATATACGCCGGAACCAACGGCGAATTTGAAATCAGTAATGATCAAGACCCCGATGGATATTACACATTTACGCCCGGCGTTAAATTTTCAGGAACCGGCACAACATATTTACCTTTTATAGCTTCTACGGTTGCTGTTAAATTTAAAAATATCAAAGTGGACAACCAAGGGCATTTAATCCTTGGTAAAATTATTGTGAAGCATAATGATGATGCCCCAACCTATCCGCGAGATTGGCTGTTGTCGGCAGCAAGCACACAAGTAAACAACGCTGTAGATATTAATCATGACCAAGTAAAAGATTTAATGGATTGGGCAGATGACCAAACCAATAATGTTCCCGGACTTCAATATGTTGGTTCATCAAGTAACAACAGTGCTACACCTTACCTCAACAATCCTGCTATTAAAACCCCTTTTATTTTAGAATTAGACCCTAATAATGACTCACGATTTGCCATTACCGAAATGGTTTTCTTGCCAACCGAATCAAAATTTAATTCCGTCGTTGCTTTTGATGTTCCGGCAGAATGGAATAGCACGGACGAAATAGGTTTTATTTCCAAAGGGGTAAAATTTCATACCAATGATATTGTTGGGCCTACTGAAAGGTTTGAAATTGTATCGGACATACTTATAGGTAATGCCAATAATAAAATTGCATTCCGTTTCAAAAAGGCAGCCGAACCCGAAGATGCAGCCCACCCGGGTTGTTATATAGAATGGGATGAAACAAATGGCTTTACTAAATTTGGTATTGAAATAAATACCGAGTTTACACGCTCATGGTTAAAACCGGTACCTGACGACGGCACCTCAAAGACTTCTGCCACCTTAATAGGAGAATCCACGACCTCTTGGGATGATGTTATCCTACAAGGTCATTTGGAAAAGTCTGAAATTGTAGCAGCTCACGGCACAACTATAGAAGCCAATGATTTGAGTTTTGACATGTCCGACTCCATGAATCCGGCCAATATACATTTTACCAGTGCTTATGATAGTTTACCCAATACCCAAACCGATAGCCATTGGCGCGGTTTTTTTGCCAAAAATGTAACGGTAGGATTACCTGATGCCATAAAAGCATCTCATCAAAACGGCCCCATTGAAATTACAGGTAAAGATTGTCTAATTGATAATCAAGGCATCACGATGGAAGTGGCTGCCAACAATCTTGTGGGCTGGGCTGATGGTAAAATTTCGGACTTAAATGCGAGTATCGATACGTTGGGAATTGATATTTTAACAGGGACGCTAATCGATTATAAGATCAAAGGAAAAATTAATATCCCTACTTCATCCAAAGATTCCATTCAGCACCCGTTAGCTTATACCGGTTATTTTATTCCTGCTGCACAAGTGGCAAATACAAATGTAATTCCGGATGACATAACCATACCGCCCAATAAAAGTGTTTTATATCTGAACATTTCCTCAACGGGCGATATTTACAGTGATTTGTTAAAGGGAAAAATAATTCTCGACCAAAATTCAGAAATGTTTGCGCTGAAAGCCGGCTCATTAAAATATTTTGACATGAATTTAAAAGGAAAATTGAAGTATGATAATGTCAGTTTGGGAAACACCAATCAAACCAGTTCAGGAAATATCGGCAGCAATACAACTTACCATTCAAGTTTGAAATTGGATGGGATTGATATTGAAGTGGAATTTGAAGATTTAGGATTTACTTATGACTCTTCAAAACCCAATCATAAATTGAGTTTTCACGAGCCCACTTGGTCACTGGCAAGTCC
The DNA here is from genome assembly GCA_015493405.1 of Flavobacteriaceae bacterium. Lineage (GTDB taxonomy): Bacteria > Bacteroidota > Bacteroidia > Flavobacteriales > Flavobacteriaceae > WGBX01. The sequence continues at coordinate 216 of WGDF01000220.1, read as the reverse complement.
GCAAAAGAAAATACAAGGATTTCCGGTAACCATAAACAATATTAACTATCATCCTTTACCCATTGTTAATGACGAAGACTTACATGGTCAATTAGACTTTGATGTAATTGTCAATCTTTCAAGTAATATAGGTGCTGCGGCAGGTTTGGGAGTTGAATTTAACATTAAAAATGATTCTATCAATGACGAACGTTTCAAACCTAAATTTTTGGCGGT
>WGDF01000219.1 GCA_015493405.1 Flavobacteriaceae bacterium | reverse complement strand
TAAACGCCTCATCCAAAATACAATTATTGAAAAAATAAAAACCGGTAAAGTCATTATTATTTTTGGTCCGAGACAGGTAGGTAAAACGACCTTGTTGGAAAATTTGTTTGATAAAAATGAAACTATTTGGATAAACGGTGATAATATTGAAGAAAGAAACCGGTTATCGTATGAATCCGGGACACGTTTCAAAGCTTATTTTGATCCTGCAAAAATTTTAATCATAGATGAGGCGCAACGAATTAAAAACATCGGATTGAACTTAAAAATCATTCACGATCAACTCAAAATGAAAATTATTGCTACTGGTTCTTCCTCTTTTGATTTGGCCAATAGAATCAATGAACCATTAACCGGCAGGAAATTTGAATACTTCCTGTATCCTTTATCCTTTGAAGAGCTGGCCAATCATTACGGCACTTATGAAGAAATGAAAAATTTACCGAACAGATTGCTTTTCGGTTCTTATCCGGAAGTGGTTGTCAATCAAGGGAATCAAATAGAAATTTTACAAAATCTGGTATCCGGTTACTTATATAAAGATATTCTGGAATGGGGTAAAATAAAAAAATCAGATAAACTCATCAAACTTTTACAAGCCTTAGCTTTTCAGATAGGTAACCAGGTGTCTTATAATGAATTAGCCGGTATCGTAGGCATCAACAAAGAAACCATTGAAAATTACATCGATTTGTTGGAAAAGTCTTTTGTAATATTCAGACTGAATAGTTTTAATAGAAATTTACGAAATGAATTAAAGAAGTCAAAAAAAATATATTTTTATGATACCGGTATTCGCAATGCGCTGATTCATAATTTTAATCCCATAGAATTAAGAAACGACATAGGACAATTATGGGAGAACTTTATTATCAGCGAACGCATTAAATATACTTCATATCATCAAATTTATTCAAATAAATACTTTTGGCGAACAAAATTTCAACAAGAAATCGACTATCTCGAAGAACGGGATGGCAATTTGTTTGCGTATGAATTCAAATGGAATACTAACAAAAAAGTAAAAATTCCTAAATCATTTAGTGTAGCTTATCCCAAAGCCGAAACTGAAATCATTACCCCTGATAATTATCTAAATTTTATAACCTTGCAAAATGAATAATAAAAAATCCGGATATGATTTCCCTACATAGGTGGCACCGAGATGAAATGGGTACAAGAAACCTATGATACCAATTGGGTCGCACCACTAGGCCCTAATGTAAACGGCTTTGAACAAGATTTAACCCGAAAAATTCATAGAATTTTATACGACTAAGTAATACCAACAAATTTGGAGATTTTCAAATCCCCAAATTTGGGGTATTTCTAAGTCGGGGCTGATTCATATAATTCACTGCGTTCTTATATGAATAATGCGGGTTAAGAAGAAATAAAGGTGGCTGAGTGCCCCCCCAACTTTTGTCGGGGGGATGTATCGAAGCCCCGGCTTATGAAAACTTATTTTCGATTTGAACTTTTATGCTTACAAGCATAATAATTTAGTTTCTTTGATTATTTTTATGCCTATACCCTAAAAAGCATTCACCTTAACCTGATTGTATTGATTTTTCGAATCAATCTATTTCAAGCCAAGTCACTCATTCCTCACTTCTCATTTCCTCACTTCTCAATAAATTGAACTAATACAAAAACCCAAACAACCAAAGTGGTATATAATTCTTAAATCCGTTTTCAAAATCATCACGGACGATGGAAGCATTTTTTAAGTCTTTTATTTGATGTTTCGTTTTGTTTTTACCGCCTATTTCAAAAGTTAAAGTATCATCTACGATAAAATCACCTTTGGTTGCTAAATTGATTTTATGCAAAGCTTTTAATTGGTTAACAAAAAAACTTTCTCTTACAGCGCCAATATTGTGTGCGCCGTCAGCCAATGCCAACTGTAAATTGGGATTGTTAATAAAAATTTTATCCGGTTTGCTTAAAATGCTTATACCTTTATTGTTTTTATTGACAAAGTTAATAAGTCTTGCTTTCTCCAGATAATGTAATGCTTTTAACAGACCACTTCTTGAAATACCCGTACGTTCGCTTAATTTGGTAATATTAGGGGTAAAAGGCGCACTGCTCGCAATGGCAAATAGTAGTTTTTTTATTTTGACAATATGCTCAAAATCAACACGTTCTACTGCCGGCAAATCTGTTTCCAAAGTTAAGTTTATGGTTTGTATCAGTTTTTCTTGAAACAATTTTTTTCCTTCTAAAAAATAGGGATACATCCCATATTGCAGATATTTTTTAAATTCATGTATGGGTTTTATTTTTGCCGTAATTTCATAACTAATGTCAATATGATGATTGATGATATCGTCTAAACTATAAACCGGAAAAGAGATGTTTTTTTCAAAATATATAAATTCTCTCAATGACAATTCTTTTAATGAATAGGTTACGGCTCTACGACTGAGGTCAGACTCCGATTTGTATATTTCCAGTAGTGATGACGATGTTACCAGTAACTGTAAATCAGGAAAGTCATCATAGATCAGTTTCAATTCTCTTGACCAATTAGGGTATTTATGCACTTCATCCAACAGTAAAAAACTGCCGTTATCTTTATAAAACTCTTCTGCCAGTTGATACAGATTATTGCTCAAAAAAAATAAATCGTCAAGCGAAACATATAAGATGGCTTTATCCTTTGGTATTTTTAAACGGGCATATTGTAATAACAATGTGGTTTTTCCTACGCCTCTTGCCCCTTTGATAATACTAATTCTATTTTCCTGATGTATCTCATCTAACAAATATCTTGTAAACTTGGTGCTGACTTGCTTTATCTTGGTATTGGATTTTATAAATAAATTTTTCACGACCGTAATTTTTCACAAAGATAATAAAAATGTTTTACCGATATAACTATATTGTATAATAATTGTTATATCGAAACAACAAAAACATATAATAAATGTTGTTTTGATATAGCAAATCTGTCACAACGGATAAATTATGATTCACCTTTTTTCTTTTTTGGAACATCAAAAACTCTTTAAAATCTAATTTTCCTAAATTTTGCGATTATGTCTGCACAACCGAAATCAAAAATATTTGTGATGGTTTTCTAAGTTTAAGAAGAAATAAAAATGGCTACGTTTTCAAAACACGGCGCTTCGGTACATTTTTCTCCTGCGTCGAAAAACACTCAGCGACCTCACTTCGGTACAAACTCGATTGGCATCAAGCTCACTCAATGACCTCACTTCGGTATATTTTTCTCCTGCGTCGAAAAACACTCAGTGACCTCACTTCGATACAAACTCGATTGGCATCGAGCTCACTCAATGACCTCACTTCGATACAATCCCCCTAACGAAAGTCGGGAGAGGGATGTATCGAAGCCCCTGATTATGAATAATAAATTATTATGGCAAAAAGATATATGTACATTTTAGAATGCCAGAGGCTCAAATTAAATTAATATATTTGTATGAATTAAAAGCTATACTGATATGAAAAAATCGTTATTTCTTTTAATCCTTTTTTCCTCTTTGTCCATTTATGCCCAAGTAGGGATTGGCACTACAACTCCTGATGCCTCAGCGGTGCTGGATGTTCAAAGCCAGCAAGCCGGTTTTGTCATGCCACGAATGACATCTGCTGAGCAAAATAATATTTCGAACCCTGTAGCCGTTTTACAAGTTTTTGACACCGACACTCATAGCATTTGGTTTTATACCGGTCAGGAATGACGGGATTTGACACCAATCAAAGCTTTTGGTAAAGTCAAAAAAAACGGCAATGCGATAAAAATTGTCGGTGCCACCGTTCAACGTACCGGTACCGGTTTCTATACCATAACTTTTAACCAGCCTATGCCCAATAAGAAGTATATTATTTTATTAACGGTTAAAGATTTTGACGATCATTTGAGAGATGATCCCGGTATTACCTACCTTAATCAAACCAAAGATGATTTTGAAGTTCATATTCAAGATAATGATGATGGTGGCGGCGTGGGTGACGATACCAATAAACAGTTTATGTTTATGGTTTTGTATCAGAAATAATTTTTGTTATTATTGGTAAGTCTTCAATGGCTATTAATCATATTATTCCAGCGTTGTAAATCTGCTGTGTTAAAATCGGCATAACCTCCGGCGGCCT
>WGDF01000218.1 GCA_015493405.1 Flavobacteriaceae bacterium | reverse complement strand
AAGCTTCTAAAATGATTCTGTAAGGTCTTAAGTCATTAGTAAGCGTTTTTAAAATTTTGATAATTTCTTGCTTCTCATCATATTTTAAGCCGAATAATTTTTTTTGTAATTGGCCGGTAGCTTCAGGTTCAATAAAAACAATACTTCCGGTTTTAGAAGTGCCGAGCAGGCTGCCTTTAACTTTTTTTCTAAATGCCGCCTGAACGGCTAATACATTACGCTCTTCTATAACGGTTTCTTTAATATCAGCTAAATAGCCCAATTTATCATATTGGCGCTTTTCTTGGCCGAAAATATGCAGGATATCTTGATAAATAGTCGAAATTTGCTTTCTAATTCGAGTTAATTCTTCTGAAGCTTGATCTTTTATATCGCCATATCCATCAATTTTCTGATGTATTAATTTTGCAATTTCCGGATGAAATTTCAAAGTCTCTATTTGTGTTAATAATTGGGGAAAATAATTAGCGAATTTGTTCAGAAATTTGTGCAATTTAATGATAGTATCGACGCCCTGAGCTATATTTAAGAGCTGTTTAGGTTCTATAAAAGCATTTTCAACCGTCAATTTTTTAAGGGCCGTTTCAAACGGTTTGATATGATGATGGGGAAGGGGATTGTCGCTTTCCAAGGAAATGAGATATTCGTTGGTTACATTCAGCGCATTAGTGATCGCATCAAGATCTGTATGCGGGAGAATGTTCAATACTTGGGCTTTGGCGCTTTCCGACTTGGCATAAATAGCAATATCTTGTAAAATTTGATCAAATTCTAAATCTAGCAAAGCTTTAGGATGTATGGTTTGGTTTTTTCTCATTAAATTTGTTTCCTTATTAGGCAAAAGTAATATTTGTAATTGAAAGTAAAAAGTGGCTCGGATAAAATTTATAGGCTTATATTTATATCGCCGGAAAGAAACCGGTTCGAAGCTACCAACTTTGGAAAAACAATTGTATTTTTATAAAAAGAAAACAGATGAATGTAAAAATTGAACCGTCTTGGCACCAAAAATTGGAAGATCAATTTGAGCGCCCTTATTTTAAACAATTAACGGATTTTGTCAAAAAAGAATACCAAAACCACCTTTGTCTGCCCAAAGGGAAAGATATTTTTAATGCTATGAATTACACGCCTTTTGACCAAGTTAAAGTTGTAATTATGGGGCAAGATCCTTATCCTACACCGGGGCATGCACATGGCTTGTGCTTTTCGGTTCAAGAACAGGTGCGACCTTTGCCACCTTCTTTGGTCAATATTTTTAAAGAAATAGAACAAGATTTGGGGCAACCTTTTCCTGAAAACGGCTATTTAATTCGTTGGGCACAACAAGGCGTTTTAATGCTCAATGCCGTTTTAACTGTTCGTAGCGGCAAACCAAGGTCTCATCAAGGTAAAGGTTGGGAAACATTTACCAATGAAATTATCAAGAAAATTTCAGAGCACAAAGAAAATGTAGTTTTTATGCTTTGGGGCGGCGATGCCAAAAAAAAGAAAGCCTTAATTGATACAAGCAAGCACTTGGTTTTAGAATCAGGGCATCCTTCTCCTTTGAGTGCCAATCGTGGATATTGGTTTGGCAATAAGCATTTCTCTAAAACCAATAATTTTCTCCAATCAAAAGGGCTGGAGAAAATTATTTGGTAATATTATAATCTAGGATAAATTTTTTGTGCTTACAACAGCAGCAGCTAACATTTTGGTTGGCTGTTGTTTTTGGATTTTATAATTGTCACCACGACCACGGCAATCTTCTTGCGCACCGCAAGATGACAAAGTGACTAAACCGATTACAGATAAGATCAAAATGATTTTTTTCATTTTTTAATTATTTTTTGTCATTAATTATTGCAAAGTTACAAAAATATTCTTACACCTTAAATTTTAAAACCTAAAACCGATACCGGCTGTCGCTACCGGAAATTCTTGTAGGGTATAATCGGCATAAATTTGAAAGAAGGCCAATTTTATTTTAACCCCTGCTTTAGCTTTCATGCCATTTAAATTATAATCCAGTTTTAAAGGATCGTTGACCGATACATTTTCTGTTCGTATATGATTACCATTGTTATCCTGCACATCATAAGTGAAACCATAAGTACCCAAAATGGATATATTTGAAAACCCTTTGGTGTAACCGATAGCCGAATATAAACTCAACAATTTGTAATCCAAAGAAGCAATACCTTGTAATGAAACAGTTGATATATTTAAGTGAGCGGCTTTGTTACTGTTAGGGTCATCATAACCGGCCCTAATATTTTGATATGAAATATGGGCTGCCAAATTGAAATGTCTTTTATTGGTCTTGCCATTAGCATCTTTAGATTTTGGAAAATATTGGGTTAAACTGTGCTTAAATCCCAAACCTAATATTTGGATGAAACCGCCATTATCACTTTTAATTTCAGGAGCATATCTGATATTCACTTCACTTCCCAAAGGCAAGCCCATTGACGCTTGTATGGAAGGTGTAGGCACAATGTTCATAGGCAAATTATCTTTAATACCATCCGGGGAATTAAATTCTAACACTCTGACTTCGTTTCCATTAGGATCCGGTATCTCTATTTTTAAAACCGTTTGACTTACATTTCCCATAACGGTTGGCATAACATCAGGGCCGCTTTCTACCTGTAAATATTGGTAATCACTAGAATTAAATTTAAAACTTTCACTTTCTGCAGGAATAAAAGCGCCGGAAGCACCAATATTCAATTCAAAATGAAAAGGCTTAATCGGTTTTGCAGACGTAATCCAAGCTGCATTAGAAGCATACATCAGACCTTTAACAGCAGGTGTTGTATATTGAGATACAAATTTATTGGCATCTTGACCTGAAGCAAAAATATCTTCAAATTGTGCCGAACTTAAGGTAGTGATACCTAGTAGCAATAATAATAATTTAGTCTTCATAAATAATTTATTTAAAGTTACAAAAGTTACAAAGATATGAAAATTAATAAGTCAACAAGCTGGAAATAGGATAATTTTTAAGTTTATCCCGACCTTTTAAAAAGGATAATTCAATCAAGAAATTAAGCATTACAACTTGTCCACCGGCTTTTTCAATTAATTTAACAACTGCTGCAGCTGTGCCACCTGTAGCTAAAACATCGTCATGGATTAAAACCCTTTCCCCCGGTTTTATCGCATCAATATGCATGGTAAGGGTGTCTGTTCCATATTCCAAATCATAAGTTTCCTGATAGGTTTGGTAGGGCAATTTTCCGGGTTTTCTGATAGGCACAAAGCCCGCATTGAGATGTTCTGCCAATAGTGTCCCGAAGAAAAAACCTCTAGCTTCAATTCCGACAACCTTATCAATATCTTCCGGGACTAATTCCAGTAATGATTTGGTTGTTTCTTTTAAGGCATCAGCATCCGATAATAAAGGTGTGATGTCCTTAAAAATGATGCCCTGTTTGGGAAAATCTTTGATGTCTCTAATGTAATTTTCAATATTAAAATGCATATGATATATATTTAGATTAATTGCCTATTCTTATGGGTGATGCCGTAACAGGTGATGCAAAGAAAAAACCAAGTGCTTGCGGACTGTCAATTGTATTGGTAGGATTGCCCAAGGACAAACCGTAAAATAGATGCACGCCGTTAACAAGACTTTTTTCAGCGCGATGGATCACTTTAAAATAATTAAAATTCTGACGGTCGATATGAAAAAATAAAATCATCCAATCTTCATTTTTGTTAAAAAACTCATCTGTGATTGTAATGGTCTTGTCATTAGAATTATAAGTCCGATCCGATATAACTGAAAAACGCATTTCTTCAGTTGAATTCGGGTCTGTTGGCTGCATCAAAATCAAATAATAATCCTGCTGTTGGGGGGGATCGTTAAATTGCATTTTCAGATAATATAGATTGGGGTCATCGTCAGTCGGCACTGAAATTACACGATCTAAATTAACTTTTGTCGTCATCGTTTTCATCGCAGTCAAATGTTTTCCGTGCGTCAAAATATCAAGCTTGTATTGATGCCCTGGAATTCCCGCTACCGGCCCTTGGTATTTTTGTACTTGCGTATTGTAGGTGAACGGAATCGTATCATTAGTAGTCAAATCAATGATATGAACAACTGCATCTAAAATTTGTTCATGAAAGGTAACCGTTTCATTAATCGTTTTTGACTTACTTAATCTCACCGAGCTGACTAGAGGGAAATCCGAAAAAATAGCTTCAACTGCGATTTTGGGTTCACTATTTTCAGGATTTAAAGTAATTTGTTTTTCACAACTACTCAAAAGAATTAGTCCTATAAATAAACTGATATATTT
>WGDF01000217.1 GCA_015493405.1 Flavobacteriaceae bacterium | reverse complement strand
TTTTAGATATAAACAAGGTTAATGATGTCTTGAAAAAGCGTATTATTTCTTATTTCAAAACATTTATTTGAAAATTGTCAAAATAGGTTACCGCATCGGCTTTAGTCCATAAACCCGTTTTGCCCTTATTTGTAAAACTTTGATCCTTAACTTCAAAGAGTTTTTTGCCATTGAGATAAACCGTAAAAAGTTTATTTTGAGCTACAAGTCGTAAATGATTCCAATCCTTACCGAGTTTTCCGACATTTATACCATAAGTTTTGCCTTTTCCTACTAAAGGTAAGTCTGACCGTATGCCGTTTTCGACCTTATATAAGACGACATTATCTTCCAACGGATTGGCACGGACCACATAATAATTATTCGGATCTTTGAAACGCCAAACCAAACCGCCACCTTGATCCATATGTCCTTTGATGGCCTTGAATCGCACAGTCAAATCAACGTTTTTGGCCGATAAATCATTATAAATGGCTATATTAAAATGATAATTGGGATGTTTATTAGACAATTGTGCTAGTACTTTATTGTTTTGATCTTGAATTATTTGCCATTTGGTTTCCGGGTCTTTTCCGGTAGTAAATTGAGACCAATCTTCAGGTAATTGACCTGTTTTATAGTTTTCAAAATCAAAGAATTTTTGGGTTGTTACAACTGATTTTTCTGTTTGTAAAGCAGCCAAATCATGATTTGATTTGAGACTTTTTTCCGGCTTGTTATTTTGACAAGCAGCTAGGCCTAAAAAGAGGGCTAAAACGACTAAAATTTTCATAGTTGTAGGTTTTAGTAATTATTTGGATAGAGATTAGTATTCGATAAAATATTTGACATATTCATTTTGGTCATTTTTGATTATTTCCGGTTTTCCGGTCGCTTCAATTTTACCCTTATTTAAAATAATTAGATGATCTGCCAGTGCAAAAGCTTCGCGGTGATCATGCGTTACATAAATAATTGTTAGATCAAAATTTTGCTTCAATTGTTTGATATAGCTCAAAATTTGTCGTTTCAATTTGACATCCAAATTGGCTAGTGGTTCGTCCATTAGCAATATTTTGGGTTTTAAAACCACAGCACGTGCTATGGCAACTAATTGTTTTTGGCCGCCGGATAGCTGACCCGGATAGCGATTGGCATATGCTTGTAGTTTAAAGAAATCGAGTAATTCCATAATGGATTTCTCATAATTCTCATGCTGCTGTTCCTTTAAGCCCAGAGCCAAATTTTGGTAAACAGTCATATGAGGCCATAAGGCTAAATCTTGAAAAATATAACCTATTTTTCTTTGATAAGACGGCATAAATAGGCTGGCATTTGCCGCTGCTAATTGATCAAAAATAAAAATTTTGCCCTGTTGTGGTGTTTCCAAGCCCGCTATTAATCTTAGAATACTTGTTTTGCCACTGCCGGAACTGCCTAACAGACAAGTGATTTGTTTGGCTCCAACAGTCAAGTTTAGATTTTTTAAGACAGGCTTAGTGTCATAAGAAAAATCAATATGTTCCAATTTAACGGCAGTCATACGTAGGTTTTAAAAACTTTTTAAAGATAATATAAAAAAGACTAATGATGCATAAAGTTACACAAAAAACAATGAAAGTCAAAGCTGCAGTCAAGGATTGGGGGGCGTTTGCCATAAGTGTAAATACTTTGACCGGCATCAATTGGGTGCCGGGTGGATAGATTATAATGCTGGTGCCCAAGTCGCCGAACATTAACATAAAATTGAGAATAAAGGCTCCAAAAATAGCCGGTGTAATCAACGGTATAATTATTTTTTGCAAACGCTTGAAGCGTGGTAGGCCTTCTGTTTGTGCCACTTCATCGAGCTCATAGGGGAGTTGGCGTATGGCATTTTCTATCATTTTATAGGCTATAAAACCATATTTTCCCATATAGCCAATGATTATAATTAAAGCACTTCCATAAATAAAATATAATCCGGAACGGTTGTAAAATTTAATTAAACTGATACCGAAAATCAGAGATGGAATGGCAAAGGTTATTAATAGGGTCCAATGGATCAATTTTGAAATCGAAGAAGTCCTATCCGTTCTTTTTGACCAAGAAAGGTACGCAAATAAAACGCCTGTAAATATGCTTATTAAACTGCCGGTTACAGCCAAAATAAAGCTTTCGGCGATAGTGGATTTTAACAATTCAAATGCTTTAAAAATAGTTTGATAACCATCTTGAAAAGCTTCTATTGTGAGACTGCCAAAGGGAATTAAAATAGAGATTGTCAGCCAAAAAATAAGGAAAGCATAAGCGCTGAATCGGTAAGTTTTCAAAGCATAGAGTTTGATTTGATTTCCTCGGTTACTTACGGATAGAAATGGTGCTTGACTTAAATATTTTTGTTCCGATAAAATTAAGAGTAAACAAATTAAGACTAATATAGTCGATTGTAATATAGCCAAGTTATAATTATAAAAGGCTGAAAATTGGGTAAATATTTCTGTTGTGAATACTTTAAGGCCATAAAAAGCCGGAACTGAAAATTCGGATATGCTAAATATAAAAATTAAAGTAAAAGCTGCTAATAAAGCCGGTTTGATTAAAGGTAAAATAATTTTGAAGAAGACTTTTTTAATAGGGAATACCATAAGTCCGGCTTCTTCTAATGAGGCATTGATATGAGCGAATGCGCTTCCCGTTATTAACATGGCCAATGGCGTATAAATCAAAGTCTGAACTAGAATAAGGTCTCCATAGGATTGCATTTCTGGTGTAGGACCGGTCAAGGTAAAAAAGAAATCTTTCCAAGCAACTGCCCAAATATAAGGCGAGATAAAAAGTGGTATCAGAAATATTATTTTAAAGAATTGACGGTAAGCAAAATCGGTTTTATAAAGCAAAAATCCTAAAATACTACCTGCAAAACTCGACAAAAAAGCTACTGATATTGCTAATAAAATACTGTTTAACAGTAATTTAATGGTGTTTGAGTCAAAACTTTTTAGATTTTCGGAAAGATGGTTATTACAAAATAATGCGCCACCTAAACTATATAGTACAGGCACTAAAATTAAAAATGCCAAGATGATAAACCCAATCCATTGGCTTAATTTTAATTTTCGATCCATTTTTTAAGATATTTTTGAATCGTTTTAAGTTTTAAAGCCACTTGAATATAATTAATCGACATAGGAACTATAGCATCAAGAGAGGGGATTTTTTTTGGAATCGTAACATCTTTATGTAAGGGCATTTGTGCACAAGATTCTGCCAGTTTTTTTTCAGTACTTTTGCGCAACAAATAATCTATTAGTTTTTGTCCATTTTTAGGTTGCGGGCTGTTCTTAATCAGGCATACGGTATTGGGCATAATTAAAGTTCCTAAAGGCGGATTTCCTTTTTGATCTAAGAAGACAAGACCGATAGCATTGGATTCTTTTTGAGCTTCAAATGCATCATCTGTATCAGTTAAACCGCAAGCCAAGGCACCGTTTAAAACTCTTTTTTTGATATCGCCGTTGCTAGCTGCAATGACGACTTGATTTTGTTTAAAAGCTTGTAATAAAGCTTTAGCTTTTTGATCTCCTAAGACCGAAAATAAGGCTGCCATATGAAAAGTTGTCGTCCCAAAAAGTGGGTTGGCTATACCGAATTTACCTTTATAAATAGCTTGTGTCAAATCAAAAATAGATTGAGGAACGGGGAGGTTTTTAAAGTTTTTTTTATTATAGATTAATACGCGCGCCCTTGCCGAAAAACCGGTCCAATGGCCATCAGGATCTTTAAAAATTTCGGGAATGGTTTTAGCTTTCGGTGAAAAATAGGGGCGTGTCAGTCCTTTTTGTTTGAGTACTACGGTGCGTATAGGGTCACCGCTCCAAAACACATCGGCTTGAGGATGGTTTTGCTCGGCAATTAAGCGGTTGAGCACGCCGGTAGATTTGGTCTCCTCTGTATCATAAACTGCCTTGACTTTAATGCCGGATTCCTTTTCGAAATCTTTTAAAATAGGTTCTGAAAAAACTTGATCTACACTGGTATAAACCACTATTTCAGGCCCGTTTTTTTGACAGGCATTGATCAGTAAGAAAGCAATTAGGCCTATAATTATATTTTTCATCTTATTATTTATAATAACTAGAGGTAAAGATACAAAAGAAATCTATTTCAATTTATCGAAATAGATTTCTATTTTTTTTTGTGAAAAAATGTGAAGTTTAAATTTTGAATTGAGATTTTAGATTATCATATTTTATCTATTATACTATAATTGTTCTAAGTTGTCGATTTCTAAATTAAAAAGATCTTACGGCCCTGACATATTGGTGATTTGTTTTATAACCGGCACCATAGGAACTGTTAAAATCATACAGCCAAGCCCAATTGCTATCACTTTCGGTAGAACTCCAGTAATTAACATTATTGACAAAATCCGATCCCCCATGATTTATTGCAGTTGTTTTGATGGCATTTCTGTGATTTTTCATTTCGATTAATGAATTGAGCGATGGCAAGAACCAATCATCATATCCATTTAAGACCAAATTTTCACAAAGATCGGCAGCGGTACCACTTTCTGAACAACCTGCTAAAATGTCAATTGTATTCTGCTTTCCATCCCCTATATTTTGGCCGTCGGCGCCATTAATTTCTACGCCATAGCAACCCCAAGTTGCGCTTGTACTTATATCGGAGATAGAACATACCAAGCCATGATATCCCGTAGCATCCAGATAAAAAATAACGCCACCGGCATAATAATCGCCTATAGATAAAGTAGGCGGTTGAGGTAATTGTGTGTTAGAATCATAAGAAACCCATTTTGTCCCATTAAAATAATAGGGTTTGTGTTCATCCAAACTATAAACGGATAAGCCTTCCAATGGATTTAATATAGAGTAAATATCTATATTGGTCATACGAGGTGGCAGAAAGCCTTTGGTCGTTGTTTTCATCTCCATAATGGCACAATCACTTGGATTTGCAGTGCCCAATCCGGCTTGTGAAACATTCAGAAGCTTATGTTGATCGGCATTATTATTTACGGTGAGTACATTTGCAATCCCTTGTATTTCATTGGTTATAGAGCCATCAATTTCTGTTCTTATAAACCTTGAAGTCGTATCCAACACGGCACCGATGGTATCAACAATAACCGGTTTTTGAGTTAAATCGTTATAGGATTTGTCCCAAGCTAAGAAAACGGGATCAAGTTCTTGTCTGACAAATCTAGCGGTTGTATCCAATACGACACCAACTGAATCAATTATAGATGGTTTTTGCGTTAAGTCATTGTACGATTTATCCCAAGCTGAGAAAATCGGATCCGTTTCAGTAGTAATAAAGTTACTGACATCGGGAATATCCGCACGAATTAAAGCGGCGGTATCTTGTATGGCTTGCCGGTTTTCGACAATACCGCTGATGTCTTGGTCGCCTGTATTTATGCCGCTTAAATGATCCAATTTGGTTATATCATTATTTGTGATATTGGAAGCCGGACTGCTACCATATAACGGATCGGTTTCGTTCAACGTGCCGGAAACATTTTCTGCCGTTTTAGCATACATGGCATAAGGCACACTCAACAATTGACTGGTGCCTGTTATCGTATAGTTTGTGCCTCCCAATGCAGTAGGGTCGGTTTCCGTTTTGATAAAATAAGGGCCGTTTGCCCAATCAATACTCGATAAATTGCCGCTGACAATGGTACCGTCGCCAATTTCGATTGTTACCAATCCGTTCGCATTGGTGGTTGTGGCCTGAGTTTCTATGTAAACAGCCGTACCGTTGGTGCTGCCTTGCAAGATACTGATCTGCATGCCAATACCTTGATTGGTTACCAATTGATTATTACTATCTCTGACAATAGCTTGGTAACTCATTTTTTGCGGACTTTGCGCCCAAAATATTTGGATGCTTAAAACCACTACAATAAATAATACAACCCTTTTCATTTTTTGATAATTTTAAATTTTTTGATACTTTGATTTTGGTCAAATACTTCCAAAAAATAGACAGCCGGCATCAAATCATTTGTGTTGATTTGTGTTATTGTTCCGGTTGCTTTCTTATTGATTAACAACTTACCGTTGCTG
>WGDF01000216.1 GCA_015493405.1 Flavobacteriaceae bacterium | reverse complement strand
GCATAATATAAAACCCCGGCAAAAGAGTAAATACTAGCAGCAGCCGCAAATGGAATTAATGCATAACCGCTATGTGCTATTGAAGAATAAGCCAAAATTTTAGAAATTCTTTTTTGCCATAAAGCCATAAAGTTTGCAAGTGTCATTGTAAGAATAGCAAAGAAACTAAAAATTAAAACACTAGCTGTAGGATAAGCTATCATAAATTTATAAAATGCTTTAAATGTCGCAAGTAAAACAACACTTTTAATAACCCCACTAAGAATCGCTGCTGCTGCGTGATTTACTTGAGAATAAGCATCCGCCGCCCATGCGTGCATTGGAACAATTGTAAGTTTATAAAAAATACCGGCAAGCATAATAGCCACAGCGATTAATGTAAATTTACCGCTTACATTCATATCAGCATAATTAAATGATTCACTTGTAAAACTAAACAAAGCAAAACCAATCAAAATAATACCACTAGCAACAGCCCCGGCAATAAATGCCTTAATAGCACCTTCTGCATTATAAAAGTTTCTGATATTTGCAACCAAAATATAAGAAATAATAGCTACTGCTTCAAATAACACAATATACATAAAAAAGTTATTTGTCTCAAGCAGTCCTAAAGAAATTCCTCCTAAAAACAGCATCTGGGCAATTAAAGGTCTCTCAAATCCTGTTAAAGTCAATGAAACCGCAGCTAATGTTGCCAAAAGAGCAAATTCCATAAGCATAGTTGCTTTTGTCATTACAAAATAAGGGAAAATAGAATTAAGTGACTCTCCCTGATAAACAAAATAAGCCGCAACTAAAAAAGCCAGCACAGCTATCATCTTTGCAATAAAAATATTATTCCTATAAAAAAGAGGAATCAATAACCCTGTTGCAATTAATACTATAAAACTCATTACATACCTCCAAAAAAGCTAGAAAATGCTTTATTTGCAACATCAAAAATCGGTTGAGGGACAACTCCGAAATAGATAATCAAACCTGTAAAAATCGCTAATGCAAATCTTTCAGCCGCACTCATTTCAAAAGTTGAATTTAAAACTATTTGACTAGGTTCTCCGTGAATTGCCCTTCTGACAGCCCAGATAATATATCCGGCACTTATAAATCCTCCAAGAGCAATTACAGCAATCCACCATCCAAATGATTTAACGGCTGAAATTATAATTGTAAGCTCTCCTACAAATCCCATAGTTCCAGGAAGTCCAAGAGCCGCCATACCTGCTAAAATAAAAATAGCACTCGCATATGGAGCAAATTTCATAATTCCACCCATTTCATTCATATACCAGGTATGAGTTTTATGATGTAACCATCCGGCAATTAAGAATAAAGGTGAAATAACAATAGCGTGACCTATCATTTCATATAAAGCCGCACTAAGCCCGTCATATGTCATAGTCGCAATTGCCACAACCACAAGTCCCATATGCGAAATGGATGAATATGCCACCATTTTTTTGATATGTTTTTCATAAACAGCAAGCATTCCGGCGAAAAATGTTGTAAGAAGACCAAATGCCACCATCCATAAAGCAAACTCTCTTGTAGTATTTGGCAAAAGTTCTACTGTAAATCTAATAAGCCCATAAGCTCCCATTTTTAGTAAAACTCCGGCTAATAATACAGAAATACTGCTTGGCGCTTGAACATGGGCATCAGGAAGCCAAGTATGAAAAGGAAATAACGGTAATTTTGCAGCAAATCCTGCAAACATAAGCCACCAGATAAGTGCCGGTGTTGTAAGGGCGGCTTCTTTTATTTGAGTGATATCCCAATATCCTGTCTGTTTATATAATAAGAAAAAGCCGACAAACATAAACATAGCAAATACATGTGTATATAAGAAAAATTTAATAGCCGCATAAATTCTTCTTTCAGCTCCCCAAATACCAATCAAGAAAAGCATAGGAACCAATGTTAATTCCCAAAACATAAAAAACCACAAAACATTTGTTGTCATAAATACACCAAAAATCGGACCACTGAATAAAATCAGTAAACTAAAATAACTCGCCTGATGTTTTTCATTCCAAGATGTAAATACAACCAAAATTAATAATAATGATGTAAGTAAAAGCATAGCTACACTTAATGCATCAACTTGCAAAGTCAAATCAAAATTAAACAAAGGAACTTTCAAATATGTTCCAAGTTGTAAAAATCCATGTGCGGGTAACTGATGTAACCAGCTAAAAGAGATAAAAAACAATACCAAAAACCATCCAAGCGCTATATATTTTGTAATATGCTCAGCCCCTTTCGTTAAAAAATAGACGAGCACCGCTAAAAATATAGGCGCAAATATAATGTCTACAGCCACCATTTACAGCCCCTTTACAATTATTAAGATTGCTATAACAATAATCGCGACTCCAAGAACCATTTGTCCCATATAAGAGCCGATTCTTCCGCTGTGTCCTGATTTGAATATATTATGAACTCCCTGTGTAAAAGGAACTGTTCCATTTACAAGAAAATCAATTACATAAGTATCAAACCATCTAGCAGATGCTGCCATTGCATTAACAAATATATGTTTACTAATCCAGCTAATCATAACTTCAACATAATATCCGTTAAACAATACCTGATGAATTGTTTGAACAAAATTATGAGATGCTATTTTATAAAGTAAATTAAGCCCTTTTAAATAAAGCCCTACTACAATCAAGAATAAGATTAACATTCCTGTAAGCATAAATGCTGTTAAACCTTTAATCTCAGGTTCAAGAACTTCTTTACCTGCAATATAATGAACAATATCACTTTGCCAAATTGCAATAAAAAGTGTTACAAATGCCAAAATTCCAAGTGGAAGTCTAATCCAAATATTACTTGGTTTATGAACACTTCCTGCTATATCTTCATTTCTTGGCTCACCCAAGAAAATCAATACCCACAATCTTGTGATATAAGCGATTGATAAAAGAGCCGCTATTGTTACAAGAATTGCTGTAAATCCGTTACCCCATTCCCAAGCGGCACTAAGTACCATCTCCTTTGAGAAAAACCCACTAAAGGGAGGAACACCGGCTAAACTCAGTGAACCCATAGCCATAAAAAGAGCTACAAAAGGAGCAGATTTAACAAGTCCTCCAAGTTTCCACGCATCTTTTGTATGATGAGCGATATAAATAACAGCCCCAGCTGAAAGAAATAACAACGCTTTAAAAATAGCATGATTTACCAAATGAATCATACCAGCTGCCAAACTTCCAACTCCAAGCCCAACAAACGCAATAGAAAGATGCGACATCGTTGAATAGGCAAGTATTTTTTTAATCTCTTTTTGAACCAATGCACTGGTTGAACCGATAAAGGCTGAAAGTGCGCCAACATTTGCCACAATAAACAAAGCATCTGTATAATGAAAAAAGTCAAACATTCTGGCAACAATATAAATACCGCTGTTAACCATTGTGGCACCGTGAATTAACGCAGAAACCGTTGTAGGACCTTCCATAGCATTCATAAGCCAAGGATAAAGCGGAAACTGACCTGATTTTCCAATAGCTCCCATAAAAATAAATAAAGCTGTAACCAAAGCCAATGTTTTATTTATTTTCCCGGCATCTGCTAAATGATTAAGCTCTACCAAATTCACAGTATGCGCAAATATATAAAGCAGGGCAATAGCTGCCAAAAGAAAGATATCACCAAATCTTGTATATAAAAACGCCTGCATACCGGCATCCGCCGCTGAATTTTTATGATACCAAAAACTAATTAACGCATAACTTGCAAGTCCCATAAATTCCCAACCTACAAATGCGCCTATTAAATCTTTTGTAATAACAAGTAAAATCATACCACCGATAAAAAATAATACTTTTGCATAATATCTTGGTTTATCAGGATCTTCTCCCATATAATCATGGGCAAAATGGATATCCGCAAAACCAAGACCTGTTGCAATTAAAAGCATTACAATAGATAAATGGTCAATATAAATACCAAACGGCAATGTAAAATTACCATAATGTATCCAAGGAATGTCAAAATCAATTACCGTCCCTGAATATTTTGCAAATAAAACAATACTTGCAATAAATAAAATTGCACCAACTATTTCCGCTGTCCAAAATGCCAAAGGCTGTTTGAATTTACCTAAAATATAAGCTACAACCGCTCCTATAAAAGGCGCTGTTAATAAAATCATTACTGCATTATTCATCTTCCACCACCTTATCCAGATGATCCGGTATTATTTCACCGGTTATCCTGTTTGTAAGAATAAATATTAAAACCCCGGCTGCCGCTTCAAGTGTCGCTATAACAATTATAACATAGGCAATAGCCAAATCTTTTGTAAGACCAAAATGATACGCCCCACTTGCTAAAAGTAAAATAACCGCATTTAAAAGCATTTCAAGAGAAAAGAAAATTTTTAAAAAATCACTTTTACTCGTTACCCCATAAAGACCCACTGCAAATAAAATCAAAGCCGTAATAGCATCTATATAAAATCCTGTCATCTTTATTCCTTTCCATATTTAAGGGTATGTAGCATTCTGATACTTCCATAAAGCACACTCGCTGCCACAACTCCCATAAATACCGCTATTAATGCATAATTTTCAGTAAATATTTTTACCTGCTCTTTAAGTGAAAGAGTTTTGTGAACCGCCTCTACAGGTATTAAAAACGGAACTATCATCAAACCTATTAAAACAACTGTAACAATAGCTACAGCCCACGGCCTGATTTTAAATTCAGGAAATTTAGAGCCTATAACAGTTACACCAAAAAGTGTCAATACAACAATTCCTCCCGTATATACAAAAATTTGGAAAAGGCCTAAAAG
>WGDF01000215.1 GCA_015493405.1 Flavobacteriaceae bacterium | reverse complement strand
TTGTAGTCGTTGGAACTACTAAAGGTGTCGCTTCAGACTTTGATGGTAATTTTGTTTTGGAAGTGCCTGCAGGTGCTCAAAAAATCAAAATTAGCTTTGTCGGCTATGATTCTAAAGTCATTCCGGTTAATGTTGTTGATGGCAAAACCATTGATTTAGGCAAAATCACTTTAACCCCCAATGCTTCATCACTTGGTGAAGTTGTTATTGTAGGAGTCGCTGATATTGCCAAAGAACGCCAAACACCGGTCGCTGTTTCTACGATGAAAGCCGAAGAAATACAAGCGCGTATCGGTACTAAAGAATTACCGGAAGTTTTAAATAACACCCCTTCTGTGTATGCCACTAAACAAGGTGGTGGTTACGGTGATGGTCGTGTAAATATTCGTGGATTTGATTCCAGAAACACAGCTGTATTGATCAACGGTATGCCCGTTAACGATATGGAAAGTGGTAAAGTTTACTGGTCTAACTGGGCTGGTTTGGCCGATGTAACTTCTGCTATGCAAGTGCAAAGAGGTTTAGGTTCTTCAATGTTATCAATTCCTTCTGTAGGGGGATCTATCAATATTTTGACAAACTCAGCTAACAAAAAACAAGGCGGTTCAGTAGCTGCAACTTTTGGCAATGATAATTTTATGAAATTTTCTGCTGCATATAATACCGGCTTATTAGAAAACGGTATGTCTGCTTCTGTTTTATTGAGCCGTTTTAGCGGTGATGGTTATGTAGATGCTACACCAGGAGAGGGATATACTTGGTTTTTAAGCATTGGCTACAAAATCAATGAGAAACACAACCTTATGTTTACGGCAACCGGTGCACCACAATGGCACGGACAGAGATATTATGCGCCTAGTTTAAGTAATTATTTGAAATATGGTGGCGTTGATGGTGAACCTAACATTAAATATAATGGAGACTGGGGTTATCTGAAGGGTGAAATCTTTAATTGGAGACGTAATTTCTATCACAAACCCATTGCTTCGTTAAACTGGGATTGGAAAATCAATGAAACTTCAAAAATCAATTCTGTATTTTATGGCTCTTGGGGTCGTGGTGGCGGAACCGGTCCTATTGGAGGTTATTCTTATTATAAAGATTATAACCATGATGGTGTCATTGATACACATAATGAGAGAGGTTTTTTTGCAGAGTATAATTTACCTAGAACCGATGACGGATTATATGATTTTGACTTTATTACACAAGTAAATACAGGTCAAGCTGTTATTAATCATTCATCTTCATATGTTGATGCAAATAATGTAACCTTACCACCATTTGGTACTACTCCTGATGCAAATGGTAAGTATATTAACGCTCGTAAAAATGCCGGATTTACGCGTCGTGCTTCTATGAATTCCCATGACTGGTACGGAACCATTATTAAATATAAAAATGATCTCACAGATAACTTTAATGTTGTTGTTGGATTTGATGGACGGAAATATAAAGGATATCACTACCGAGTGGTCAATAATACTTTAGGCGCAGATGCTTATAATAATACATACAAAGACAAAAATCATCCTAATAATATCATTTACCCGAAAGATTATATAGAAGCTAATCCTTCTTGGAATCCTTTTATTGATATACTAGGTCAACAAAAAATCGAGTATTTTAGCGTTGGTAATGTTGCATGGTTAGGTGGATTTGCTCAAGCTGAATATAAAACTGACCAATTCTCAGCTTTCTTAGCAGGTGGTTATGTTAGTGAGAAATTCCAAAGAGAAGATTATTTCAACTATTTGGATTCTGATCCTAACCAAATTTCAGATAAAGTAGGCATGACCGGTTATAACTTCAAAGGAGGTGCCAACTATAATATTAATGAAAAACACAATGTTTATTTCAGTGCCGGTTACAATAGTAAACCTGCTCAATTTGGTGCTGTTTTTCCCTATTATACCAACCAAATTAATGAAGATTTGACCAATGAAAAGATTACTTCTTATGAATTGGGTTATGGTTTTAAAAACGACCACTGGAAATTTAATTTCAATGCTTATAACACCAAATGGGCAGATCGTTACAAAGTTGCTAGTGATAGAGCTACACATACCACCGGTAAATTAAATGGCTTGACAGAAATACATAAAGGTTTAGAATTTGAAACCAAGGCTAAATATGGCGCCATCAAAATAAATGGTATGTTGTCTATCAATGATTGGACTTACTCAGGTGATATTAAAAATGTTCAAATGGTTGATGATAATAACGATGTTGTCTTTACACAAGATTTTTATTTGGATGGTGTAAAAGTGGGCAATGCCGCTCAATTTACTTCTGCTTTGGGTATTACATATAATGCCTTTAAAGGTTTCTATTTAAGTGCTAACCAATTCTATGTTGACAAATTATATGCAAATATAGATGCTTTAAGTTTTAAAGATGAAAACAATAAAGGTTCCCTAAAATTACCTTCTTACAGTTTAGTAGATGCTTCCATGACATATAAATTTAATGTTAAAAAAGTTGGAAAAATTACAACCAGATTATCTGTAAACAACTTATTTGATAAAACTTACATTTCCGAGTCAGCTACCAATTACTTTCCTGGAGATAAACACAATGATGTTACTTGGAATGGTGTCAATACTCAAAACCGTGTATTCTTCGGTTGGGGACGTTCTTGGAACTTTAGCGTTAAATTAAAATTCTAATCATCTGAATTTTTAATAAATCTTAAAAAAGCTCGGCGTTTGTCGGGCTTTTTTTAATGATTTATTAAACCAAATTTAACAACTGAAAAAAGGTATTTGGTGCTGCTTTTGATATCTTTGTAAGCATACAAAGGCTTAAAAATGAATTTAAAATACTTACTTCTAATTTTGCAATTTATACCACTTATATTGCAAGCACAAGTTAATATAAAAGGACAGGTTTACGATCAATATACCCACCTTCCTATTCCCAAAGTCAAACTTATCCTTATACCGAACACAAAAGAAATTTCTACCAATACACAAGGTATTTTCGACCTTAAGTTGTCCACCGGAAAATATACTTTAAGGATTAGCCACCAAGCATATCAACCTAAAACTTTATCAATTATTGTTAAAAATAAGCCACTTGATTTAAGCAGTATTTACTTGGAACCGCTTCCGGAAAGTCTAAATCCTGTAGTATTGTCCGGATTAAGTGGTTATATCAAGCAGGAAAATAAACCGGTAGCCGCAACCACATTGACTCCTTTAATCATTCAAGAAACTGCAGCCGATAAAGATTTGCCTGAGATTTTAAACAGTGTCCCATCGGTTTATGCAACCAAAAAAGGCGGTGGCATAGGTGATAGTCGGATCAATATCCGAGGATTTGACCAACGTAATATTGCCGTCTTAATTAACGGCGTGCCGGTCAATGATATGCAAACCGGCTGGGTGTATTGGAGCAACTGGCTCAATTTGCCTGAAATTACATCCCGCATCCAATTACAACCCGGGATGGGCGCTTCAAACTTGGCTTTACCCTCGGTTGGGGGCACCATCAATATCATAACCCGTTCGTCAAATAAAATGCAAGGTACTTTCATCAAATATATATACCATTCATATGGACTGCAACGCCAAAGTGTGGGGTATAACACCGGTGTTTTAAAAAACGGCTTATCTGCTTCCATACAATTCGGACATATAGGCGGTAAAGGTTATGTCGATATGACGGAAGTAGCCGGTTATACTTATTATTTTAATCTAAATTATGAGAATCCAAATCAAAAGCACCGCCTAATGTTGAATATTATCGGTGCACCGCAAGAACATTATCAACGCAATATGGCACCTAGGATTCAAGATTATTTAAAATACAGCTCTGATGACACCCCTAATATCAAATATAACAGCGAATGGGGTTATTTACAGAGAAAGGCTTATTCTTGGCATAAAAACTATTTTCACAAACCAATTATTTCTGTCAATTGGGACTGGCACATTACTCCACAATGGCAATTAAGCAGTGTCTTGTATGGCATATTCGGTCGAGGTGGTGGCACCGACGCCATTGGTGCTATTAATTATCACTATCCTAATGATCAGGTTTATATGAACCAAAATGGTCAAGTGAAGTTTGATGATATATACCATTGGAACCAAGGCGGACAAGTCCCCGACTTTGGTCCTGACAGAATACCGGATATAAATAACAAGTTTATCAATAAAACCAATGAAGGTTTGACGCGCTATGCTTTTATGAACAACCAAGCTTGGTATGGTGCGATGTTTAATTTGAAACATAACTTAAATGATGCCATTACACTTAATGCCGGTTTGGATATACGTGTCACTTCGGGCAAAAATACGCTAACAGTTAATGATGTATTGGGTGCAAACGGCTATAAAGATAATTCTGATATCAATCATCCCAATTGCTTGATCAAACCGGATGAATTTGTGCCGGCATCATATGATTGGAATCCTTTTGTGAGTATTGATGAATTATCGAAAATTGTCTTTTTCAATCAAGCAAAAATTAATTGGAGTGCCCTGTTCGGACAAATACAATACCAATCCGATACTTGGTCCGGTTTTTTGCAAGCCGGATGGTCACGGCAAGGCTTTCAACGAATTGATTATTTTAATCTGCCTAAGGACCAACAAAAATCCGATTGGGTGTATCTAACCGGCGGGAATATCAAAACAGGTATCGGCTATTTGATCGACCAAAAACATCAGATTTATATGAATGCCGGCTATTTTAGCAAACAACC
>WGDF01000214.1 GCA_015493405.1 Flavobacteriaceae bacterium | reverse complement strand
TTCGTAGATAGGCCCCGAATCCTCGAACGGCTTCCGAAATCAAAAAAGCGGGACTTTCACCCGGATTATAAAGAGCCGTGGGATGAAATTGGATAAATTCCATATCCGTTAAGCGGGCTTTGGCACGGTAGGCCATTCCTATACCGTCGCCTGTTGCTACAAATGGATTGGTCGTGGTTTCATAAACCTGACCGCTACCGCCGGTAGCCAATAATGTATATTTGGCGGTAAATGTTTTGATTTCTTTGGTTTTTTCATCCAAAACATAAGCACCGAAAACTGTTTTGGGGGAATCCAGCGAAATCAGATCTCCATAAACTTGATGTTCGGTAATTAGGTCGATGGCGTAATGAAAATCATAGAAATCAATATTGGGCGTTTGTGCAACGATTTTGAGTAATGAGCGCTCAATTTCATAACCGGTAATATCTTTATGATGAAAAATTCTGTTTCTGGAGTGACCACCTTCTTTACCCAAATCGAATTCGCCTTTTTGGTTTTTATCAAATGAAACGCCCCAGTTCAGTAACTCATCAAGCCGTTCTGTAGCTTGAGTGATAACCATTTTGACCACTTCTTCATCACATAAACCGTCACCGGCGATTAAGGTGTCCTTGATATGATCTTCATAAGAATCTTGAGTCAAATCATATACCGTAGCAATACCACCTTGCGCATATTTGGTGTTGGATTCTTCTTTGGTGCCTTTAGTGATAAGGCTTATTTTTTTATCCGGAAATTTTTCAGCTGTTTTTATGGCAAATGATAAGCCTGCTATACCCGAACCGATGACTAAAAAATCGCTTTTTATTTTCATATTTAGATGATTATATGGTGATGTTGTGATGGGGTTGTTTGATGGCGATGTAAGTTTTTTTTAAATATTTAAAATTTTAATGAAACATAAAATTTAGACTTAAACCGTATGAATGGACAATTAATGTTCTTGGAATTTCATCACTCAAACCTAGCAATTTATTGGCATCATCTAGTTCATAATAATTTTGTTCCCAAAATAAATCAAGTAAAATTTGTTCTTTTCCATTTATTTTATATACAGGAATTCCAAATCCGATTTTAATATTAACCCCTTTGTTAAATTTCTTTTTATCAAATGAAATATTTTCTCCTAATTTTAAATTAAAATTGTAATTTTTATTTTTAATATAAAAATATCTAATTAAACCACCTAATCTCAAATGAGAAAAATTTTGTTTTGTATCAGAATATATTCCGGTTAGTGTTCCTAAGCTTAATTGTTTGAGTATTAAATAATTATAACTAAAATTGACGCCGTAATTATTTAGTAACCAACCTTGATCATTTATTTGAACATTGTTAATAGAATGATCTGCGTTATTATAGAAATAAGCTTTAGTCTGTGGTGCAGAAAGATCAATATTAGCTTCCAAATATGATTTATTCTGTGCAAATAATGAGGCAGATATCATTGCGAATAAAATAAGAAATTGTTTTTTCATATTATTATATTTTTGTTTATATTAATTAAATTCAGATGGATGATTTGTCATTGCAAATTTTTAATAGATTGTCATGACAATTTCAACATACGTTCGATTGATACCAGGGCTTTTTGGCGTAATGCTTCTTCAACCTTGACTTCCGGCAATTCATATTTCAGAGCCAGATATATTTTTTCCAAAGTATTGCGTTTCATATAGGGGCATTCGGCACAGGCACACGATGTTTCATCATTTTCAGGTGGTGCGGGAATCAAAATTTTGTTCGGCGCCACTTGTGCCATTTTATGTAAAATCCCGGATTCTGTAGCTATGATAAATTCTTTAGCATCACTTTCTTGCACATATTTGAGCAAGCCCGAAGTAGAGCCGATATAATCGGCAATATTTAAAATATAATCTCTAGATTCGGGGTGGGCTATGAGTTTGGCTTCAGGATGTTTGGCTTTGAGTTGTAAAATTTTATCCAACGAAAATTCTTCGTGCACTTCACAAGCGCCGTCCCAGAGCAACATGTCTCTACCGGTTTTTTTGATGAGATAAGCCCCGAGATTTTTATCCGGTGCAAAAATAATTTTTTTATGTTTCGGAATGGAATTAATAATTTTTTCGGCATTGGAAGAAGTGCAAACAATATCGGTTAAAGCTTTGATATCAGCTGAAGTATTGACATATGATACAACCACGTGGTCAGGATGCTGTTTTTTAAAAGCTTCAAATTGGTCTTTTGGAGCTGACTCAGCCAAGGAACACCCGGCAAGCAAATCGGGGAGAAGCACTTTTTTTTCGGGATTAAGAATCTTGGCGGTTTCTGCCATAAAATGCACACCGGCAAACAAAATAATATCGGCTTTAGTTTTGGCAGCAGCTTGGGCTAAGGCTAAGCTATCACCAACAAAATCGGCAATATCTTGTATTTCGGGGACTTGATAATAATGGGCTAAAATGACGGCATTTTTTTCTTTTCGCAATTGATTTATTTCAGCCACCAAATTGATGTCTTTTGGGACAGGAATATCTAAATAGCCTTTTTCATTTAAGGTCTTTATGGCTTGTTTTAATTTCATGAGGTTAATTTTTTTGTAAAAATAAAATTTTGTTTGACATCTTACAAAATTTATGCCTAAATATTGATATAAAATTGCCTTCCGTTTACGAGTTATTAGTATCTGACAAAAAAAATCCCTTCCAAATGATGAAAGGGATTGAAAATGATATTATTTTATATAGATTAATCAATTTTAACGCGCCAGCCATAAGGATCTTCAACACGATTGTATTGGATGTCCATCAACATATTTTTGAATTTGTTGGCAAAGCCATCTTTTAATTTAGGCAGATCAGCATAATAATCTTTATATTTAAGTCCTGCAATAGGCAAGATGGTTGCTGCTGTTCCGGCTCCGAAAATTTCTTGTAAAGTGCCATTTTTAGAAGCTTCAATAACTTCAGCAACTTCTACGGGCCGCACTTCAACGTCAATATTATTGTCTTTAGCCAGTTGTATGATAGAGCGTCTGGTTACGCCGGGTAATATGCGTGTGCTCACGGGGACCGTTGGAGCCGTTAATAGTTTGTCACCAATACGGAAAAAGATATTCATAGTACCGGCTTCTTCCAAATATTTATGTTGGGCGGAATCGGTCCAAATAATTTGTTGAAAACCTTCGGCTTTAGCTTTTTCAGTCGGATAGAATTGTGCCGCATAATTTCCGGCAGCTTTGGCATAACCGACACCGCCATCGCAAGCGCGACTGTATTTATCTTCAATTTTGACTTTTACATCACCGGAATAGTATTTGGCTGCAGGGGAACTGATGACAATAAATCGGTAAGAAGCTGAGGGCGAAGCAGCTACGGCATTCTCGGTCGCGATAAAAACCGGTCGAATATAAAGTGACTGACCATTTCCGGTCGGTATCCAATCTTTATCCAATTTGATCAATTCTTTGATGCCATTAACAAAATATTCTTTGGGTATAGCCGGCATGCCCAAACGTTGAGCCGAATTGTTCATGCGTTCAAAATTATCTTCAGGTCTAAACAAAAAGGCATTCCCGTTTTGATCCTTGTAGGCTTTCATACCCTCAAATATAGCTTGACCATAATGAAAAACTTTTGCAGAAGGTTCGTATGGTAAGGCTTGATATGGTATAATTTTGGGCGTTTGCCATTGGCCGTCAATATAGTCGGCTATTAACATATGATCGGAAAACATTCTTCCGAAAACCAAGTTTGAAAAATCAGCTTGCGGCAATCTGGATTTTTTTATTTTCTCAATAATAAAATTTGTTTTAAGGTCTGCAGTCATAATTTTGAGGTATTAAGTTGTTACAAATTTACAAAAAATTAATCAAAAAAACTACGAATATTGCAATAAAAATGGCTAATTTTGATAAAACAATACGAATTTGAAAATCATCATCAAATTTGTATAAATTTATTATTTGGAGTTAAAAATTCTTAAAAAAAATCAAAAAATTCTTATAAATCAATGATGACTATTAAAGTAATAACGACAGAAGATGGTTCTAAAAGTTTATTTTTACCACAAATGAATGAAACCTATCATTCAAAATATGGGGCGTGGACGGAGTCTGAACATGTCTTTATAAAAGCAGGTTATCAACATATCAATTTGCCGGAAATCAAGATTTTGGAAATCGGGTTTGGCACCGGTTTAAATGTTTTATTGACTTGGTTGCAGCAGCTTCAAGACGGTAAAAGTATTTATTTTGAGACTTTGGAAAAATATCCTTTAAAGGCTGAGGTTACAGATCAAATAAACGCTTTTTCATCTTTAGAAGTTCAACAAAAATTCCAGGCAATTCATCGGGCCAAATGGCAACAAAAGGTATCTTTATCAGAGGACTTTGTTTTATTCAAAAATCAAACTGATTTAACAGCTTATCAAACAGATACACATTTCGATTTGATTTATTTTGATGCTTTTGCACCCGATAAACAACCGGAAATGTGGACGACAGCTATTTTTGAAAAAATGTATAACTGTTTGTCCAAGGGCGGTGTTTTGGTTACCTATTCTGCAAAAGGCAGTGTGCGACGCACCATGCAAGCAGCCGGTTTTAGAGTAGAACGTTTACCCGGGCCACCACATAAACGAGAAATGTTGCGAGCTGTAAAAGAATAAAATTTTGTTAAGATACCCCTCTAATCAACTAAAAAACTTTATTTTCGTATTTGTATTTAAGATGGTTCTATAAGATTTTAGAACAAGTCACTTTAATTGAAAAAAATAATTAAACAAATATTATAAAAATGAAAAAAATAACTTATTTCTTATTATTTATTTTAGCCTGGCATATGGGTGCCCAGCAAAAAGAATTATCTCTGAAAGATGCCGTATTGGGCTACTATAAGGGGTTGTATCCCAAAACCTTGCGCAATATGCAATGGCTAAAAAACACAGATGATTTTTTATATAATGACGGACAGCAGATTCTAATTAAAAATGTTGATAATCAAGTGGTTAAAAAAATAGATTTAACACAAATAGCCCAAGGCCTTAAAGATTTGAATCGTTTACCTTATATTGAAACGGCTACGGATCAAGATTTGGTTTTTACCCAAGGAAATGCTAAAATTTTGTATGATTATAATACCGGACAGACGACACGTATAAATTATCCTGAAAAGGCTCAAAATTTTGATTATAATCCGACTCATAAATACTTGGCTTATACGATTGATAATAATTTGTATTTAGCCAATTTGGACACGGCACAAATTCCGGTTGCCGTTTTTGACAACAAGAATATCGTAAGCGGCCAAGCTATTGCTCGAAGTGAATTTGGCATTACCAAAGGGACTTTTTGGTCGCCTAAAGCCGATAAATTGGCATTTTATCAAAAAGATGAAACCAATGTTGATGATTATCCCTTAGTCGATATAACCGTTACGCCGGCCAAATTACACAATATCAAATATCCGATGAATGGCCGTGGTAGTGAAGAGCCCGGAGTAGGCGTGTATGATTTGTCTGCCAAAAAAACAGTTTATCTCAAATTGTTTTCAAGAGCCGGAAAAGAACATTATGCCACGAATTTGACTTGGGGCCCTCAAGAAAAATATATTTATTTGGCCGAAGTTAATCGCGATCAAGATCATATGTGGTTTAATCAGTACAATGCTGAAACAGGAGATTTTGTCAAAACTTTATTTGAAGAAAAGAATGATAAATGGGTAGAACCGGAACATCCTGCATTTTTTATTCCCAATGGCAAAAACCAATTTATTTGGCTAAGTGAGCGCGATGGTTTTATGAATTTGTACAAATATAATACTGATGGTAAATTGATCAAACAACTCACACACAACCATTGGGTTACCAATGATGTTTTGGGGTTTTCAAAAAAAGGAAAATACGCTTTTATCGAGGGAACAGGCAAGGATCCGCGAGACAAAAAGTTGTTTAAAGTCAATATGCGAAATGGTAAAATGACAACTTTGACGCCTCAATCAGGACAACATCGTATTTTGATGAATGATGCTAAAACATTGTATTTAGATAATTTTTCAAATGTCGATACACCTCGTATCATTTATTTGCAAGACGTTGCTCGTAAGTTAAATACAGTTTTATTAAAAGCCGACAATCCGGTTAAGGACTATAATGTGAATCCCAAACCGGAAATGTTTAGTCTTACGGGAGAATATGGCGATAAAATTTATGCCCGTTTATTTAAGCCTTTAGATTTTGATTCCGCTAAAAAATATCCGGTCTTGGTTTATGTTTACGGTGGCCCGCATGCGCAGATGAATACCAGCAGTTGGATGGGTGGGGCGCCACTTTGGATGCCTTGGTTAGCAGCACAAGGTTATTTGGTTTTTACGGTGGATGGTCACGGATCAGATAATCGCGGTTTTGCTTTTGAGAGCGTGATTCATCGCCATTTGGGCCGTATAGAAATGAAAGATCAACTGCACGGCGTTGATTATTTAAAATCATTGCCCTATGTCGATACCAAACGTTTAGCCGTTCACGGTTGGAGTTTCGGCGGTTTTATGACGAGTTCATTAATGACAACTTATCCCGATGTTTTTACTACAGGCGTGGCCGGTGGCCCTGTTACCGATTGGAAATGGTATGAAGTGATGTATGGCGAACGTTATATGGATCGTTACCAACAAAATCCTGAAGGTTTTAAAGAAACCAGCGTGTTGAACAAAATACAAAATCTCAAAGGCCATTTAATGACCATTCACGGTTATCAAGATGATGTAGTCGTGCCGCAACACGATATTGCTTTGCATCGTGAAGCGATTAAAAAAGGTATCCAAATGGATTTTTATCTCTACCCGACAGCCAAACACAATGTGCGGGGGATTGACAGGGTGCATTTAATGACCAAAGTTTTGAATTATATTATGCAATACAATAAATAAAATTGACTTTTATACAATTGTTGTGCATCAGCAAAGACCACTAAATAAACAACTCTAAAAAATGATTTGTAAAAATTGCAATACTGAATTTCAAGGAAACTATTGTTGTAATTGCGGACAAAAAAAAGTTACAAATAGGTTGAGTTTAAAAGAAATATGGAATACACTTATTTCATCAATAATCAACTACGAAACAGGATTTTTTAAAACTATCTTTCTTCTTACAATAAATCCTAAAAAAATTATTGCCGATTACATTGTTGGAAAACGAAAAGCTTATTTTAATCCGATTAAGTTACTATTCATTATTCTTACTATTAAAACTTTTATTGAAATAAAAGTTTTAATTAGCTCATCAGGAAAACAAACCGAAAGTGACAAGTTAGTTACCTTGCTTACTGAAAATGATTATTTTAAATTACTTATAATTATTGGATTAATACCAATTTTAAGTTTTTTATCATTCTATTTTTTTAAAAAATATAAATATAATTTCGCAGAACATATCCTAATTAACACATACACCTTAACCCTCTCTTCTTTTTTTGTAATTTTAAGTTATCTAATAAATCTTTCATTTAAAAATGAAACTAGTGGAATAATTTCAATTATGATTGAATTATTATTTTTTACGTGGGTATATGT
>WGDF01000213.1 GCA_015493405.1 Flavobacteriaceae bacterium | reverse complement strand
TGTTGCGTGGCGTTATCGACTCGCCTGATATTCCCCTTAATGTCTCACGTAGTTATCTGCAAGCCGATACCGCCGTCAAAAAGATTTCCGGTTATATCACCAGAAAAGTCGCAGACAAATTGCAAAGCTTATTTAACAACGACCGTAAAGGTTTTGAAGAAAAATGGAACGACATTAAAATCATCATCGAATACGGCATGCTATCCGATGAAAAGTTTTATCAAAAAGCCCTTAATTTTTACCTGTTCCCCGATGTAAACGGCCATTATTACACTTTTGATGAA
Organism: Flavobacteriaceae bacterium; assembly: GCA_015493405.1. GTDB lineage: Bacteria > Bacteroidota > Bacteroidia > Flavobacteriales > Flavobacteriaceae > WGBX01. Next base: position 9,479 of record WGDF01000213.1, on the reverse strand, counting down.
CTCATCGAAAAAATCAAGCCGGTACAAACCGACAAGGATAAAAATATTGTGGTGCTTTATGCTTCAGATGCCAAAGCCCAACATGCCTATATCGAAGATGCCAAAGCAAAAAGCTATTTGGTATTGCTACTCGATTCACCGATTGTGGCGCATTTGATACAAAAATTGGAATACGAGCATATGGAGCTGTCCGATAAAAAACAACCGGTCAAATTTGCCCGTGTGGATGCCGATGCCATCGACAATTTGATTAAGAAAGACGAGACCAAAGTATCCAAATTATCGGATGAGGAACAAGAAAAACTCAAAGGCATTATCAATAAAAACATTCCGGCAGAACAGTTTACCATTCAGTTGGAACCCTTGGATGCCGGTGCCGCTCCGTTTATCATTACCCAACCCGAATTTATGCGACGCTTTAAAGAAATGCAACAAACCGGTGGCGCGATGTTTGGCGGTAATGATTTTCCGGGTATGTATCATTTGATTGTCAATACCAACAGCGATTGGATGGAAAAAATCCTTAAGGCAAAGAAAAAGCAAGCCGAATATGTACAACAAGCGTTGGATTTGGCAAAATTGTCACAAAACTTGCTCAAAGGCGAAGCATTGACGCAATTTATCAAGCGTAGTTTGGCATTGATGAAATAGATTTGATAGTTATTTGATACCGCTTTGGCTTTTCAAGCTCCGTCGGTGTCTCTCTGCCACCGACGGTATATTTTTTAAGGCCCCACTACAGCACGATTATATCGTGTGGTCTTTTTTAATAAAACATATCAAATACATTATACCAAAAGGAATTGTATTTTAGTCCAAAATACAATTCCTTTTGGTATTACATCTTCTAACAAACTATTTCTGCGGCTCATGCTTCAAATATATCATTTTTTTTCTGATTGTAGAATGTTTGTTAGAATGATAGACTACCACACGAGCGGACTCGTTCGGGAGCGGAGGAACGCGATACAACGTAAGAACTCAAATATGTGTCAAAAAATTATAGCTATATTTGTGTATAATATTCAACGATGAAAAGATTCTTGTTGCCATTTCTATTATTCGTCATTGAGCAAACAGGCTATGCACAAAACGAATTAAAAATATTCGGGCATATTAGCATCGGTCCCGAATTGAATAGAAACATACGGCTGTCCGGCCAAAGCACCCAAGCCGATTACGATCTATTCCGGCTTAAAATGAATTTCGGATTCAAATATTTATATGACGACTTTACTTTTAGCGGTAGAATTTCGACCGGAGATGCCGACCATCCGCGTTCTGCTTATGTAAATTTGGGAAACACTTTCAGCAATAAAGCAATTCAAATAGATAAAGCCTACATCAAATATCATCATGATGGATGGACTGCTTGGATAGGAAAAAACAGTATCAATCTATGGAAAACCAATGAAATATTATGGGATGATGATGTTAAACCTGAAGGTATTGGCATACATAAAAACTTGCATTTTTCCGGTTTTTATTCGCCCGGTTTTCAAATTAATGCCGGCTATTTCTTTGTCAACAATATTAACTATACCGATACACAAACGCCTACCACTTTTAACCGGCAAAGCAATCTGTCATTTGTTCAACTAAAAACCCTGTTTCATTTTAACAATCATCGTTTTATACTTGCGCCCTCCTATATGTATAGTCGCCTACCAAAATCATTGGATTATAAGATATTTTCCGCAATGTTTAGCTATCAATTAAATCGTAAATACAGATTATACACCGACTATTACCACAATTTGAGCAATTATGAAAACAAGGATCAAATAAACACTAATTTACAGGATCAAAAGACCGGATTTGACGTTGGATTGGGATGGCACCATCGCAAATTCAAGACAAAATTGATGTACGCACATATTGAAAAATATGCTGTGATTGATTTTCTATCGCAAGACAATTGGTTTTTACCCGCTACAAATGAGACACAATACGGAAGCAATTTTAAAGGTTGGTCATCGCGTTTTTCTTATTTGATAAACGACAAAATGTCCGTAGCACTTAATGTATGGTACGCTAAGCAAATTCATATCGACACTATAGATCAAGGTCTGTTTAAAGCTACTCGAATCCGCTTGGATATTGATTATAAATTTTAAAATCGAAAAAAGACAAATCTTATAGTACTATTTTCCGGTTATAAATAACAGAATCATCAAAATACTAAACAATATTTGCATTAAAAAAACCAAACTCCCTAAGAGTAGGGCTTTGCTATCTTAAAAAATAGAACTGTTTAAAACCATTCGACCGTGCTTAGATTTTGATTTTAAATTTTAGTTATTTTTTTGATTGCCATCCCTTTATCCGTTGTTATTTTTAGCCAATAATTTCCTATTTTTAGTTCAGGTAAGTTTAAAATATAAGTATCTGACAGTAACTTTAAATCATTATGAAACAACAATTTCCCAGTCATATCATATAACCATAAAGTCTTGATCTGCCCTTCTTCTACTTGTATTTTCAATTGATTAGTAACAGGAATAGGAAAAATCTTAACATTAATTGCATATTCGGAAATACCTTGAATTAAATAATCTCCGCTTACTTGCCAAGCATCTATTTGTCCATGTGGTATTGTACCTGACAAATCAGCTGAATCACTCTTTCCTACAAAATATGCATATTTATTAAAATCATAAACATTATTATTCATATCAAATAAAGAATTCATACCTAAAAATTCATCATCCCCTTGACCTCCAAAATTAAAAAAACCTGTTCCTCCGTAAAAACCTTCATATAAAAACCAAGCATCAAATCCACCATGATTGATATAGGTATCACCATCGGAAGATTTGGAATTAAAAGTGATAAAAATCGTAGGTGAAGAACATGAAATAGGAAAATTCAAAACCCCTGTACCAAAATCATCATCAGAACCACCAACATTGGTATTTCTATAAATATTAATACTGTTTGAATACAAATCTGCTGTAATCCACCAAACATCATAACCTCCCAAAGGGTTGGTAATATCGCCATCGGTGGAATTGGATGAACCGACGATATCTATACTTGATCGACTACTCGTGGAAATTTTCGGTTTTATATCGGAACCGCTACCTCCAAAAGATTGTTGATAGATAATAGAGCCGGTAGTATCAATGCTAACAAGCCAATAATCATAATCGCCGTGATTTAGGGTTAAATCGCCATCCGAAGATTTGGAATAACCGGATAAAATCAATCCGGAGCCTTGTAGATTATTATCAAATGACAAATCCATATCTGAACTACGGTCATCGCCAGATCCACCATAATTTTTTTGCCAAAGCAAATTGCCATCCATATCCAATTTTGTCAACCATAAATCATAGTCTCCATAATTAGCGGTAACATCTCCGTCAGATGAATTGGAATAACCCAAAACCCAAAGATTATTGTCAAGAAATGCAATAGATGTTGCTATATCTGTCCCGCTTCCACCAAAGCTCTTCGTCCAAAGCAGTTGACCATAGCTATCTAATTTTGCTACTAAAAAATCTTTGTCGCCATGATTACCGGTAATATCAAAGTCATTAGAGTCCGAAGCACCAACGACATAAGTATTACCATTTACATTTAAAATATCATAAAGGTAATCATGTTGTGACCCACCGAAAACTGTAGTCCAAGGGGTAAACTGATTGATATCAAACCCAGTAACAAAACAATCCTCAACACCATTATTAGAACTGAAATCCCCATCTTCCGATTGATAATAACCGCCTACAAAAGGATAAACCCTATCATAATCTGAAAATACCCAGACGCAAGTGGCTACATCATCTTTACTACCACCCATTAATTCCCCTTGATACAGCGTATATTGGGCATAAATCGGATAAAAAAAGGAAAATAAGAAAAGAATAAAGGTTAATGATTTTTTCATAACTTTAAATTTTATGCAATAAAGTTACAACAAAAATCAAAATAAATTTAATTTAACCACTGTTATTTAACAAACAAAAATATCATCAAAATACTAAACAATATTTGCATTAAAAAAACCAAACTCCCTAAGAATAGCGCTTTGCCACCTTGCTTTACAATTGATTTAAAACTAATTTTCAAGCCAATTGCAACCATGGCTATTAAAAGTAAATAATGACTGAAACGGCCTAGTACATCTATCATTCCGGATGAAAGTAAATGGAGTGTCGGAATCAAAGACATCAAAATAAAGCCGACAATAAAATAAGGAATCCCTTGTTTTTTTACCACGACTTCGGTTTTTTTGTTTCTCCGACTGAAATAGAATAACAGACTCAATACAATAGGAGTTAACATTAAAATCCGCATCATTTTGACAATTGTAGCGGTATGACCGACGGTTTCATCGATGGAAAAACCGGCTGCCACCACTTGACCGACTGCTTGTAAGGTATTCCCAATCAAAAAACCAGATTGTAAATCGTTGAAAACCAACACAAACTTAACTAATAAGGGCAATAAAAACATCCCGATTACTCCTAGAAAATTAACTACCGTAACCGAAATTCCCACTTCATTTTTATCGGCACCTATAATTTTTTCAGTCGCAGCAATGGCCGAACTGCCACACACCCCATTCCCAATACCCAACAACAGTGCCAAACGGGGATTGAATTTGAAGAGTTTACCTAAAATCAGCGCAACACTTATCGTAAAAATAATACTAATGATAATAATGGCTACTGCTTTAAGACCTAAATCCTTAACGATATTAAAATCCAGTTTGACTCCCATTAAAATAATGGCCCAAGCTAGTATTTGCTTTTCGGCAAAGTTGATGCCGATTTGCCATGTTTCTTTTAAACCCCATAAATTGCCCAAAAGCATTCCCAAACTAATTCCTACAACCACTGCGCCAAAGGGTAAAAATCCGGCTAATAATGCAGAAATTAAGGCCAAAATCAAAACCAAAATCAGGCCCGGTAAATAATGCTTCAATAATTTCATTAAGGGTTGTTTTAGAATATTTTTGCAAATATAAACTAAAAACACACAATTTTATGATAGAAATCAGGAAATAGTAAATTGAGAAAAAATATCTTTAAATACCTCAACTTCATTTAAAAGTCTTTACCGACTATTCAAATCGGTAAAATTAATCATACCGCCTTATGCTGATACCCCTCAGATTTGAATCACCCCTTCTCCATTTCGATAGCTTTAAAGATTTATTTAAAACAAATCGACTTTAGGCTTCGGGATAAGCTTCCGGCGGCACAGGTTTAGGGGCCGGTACATCATTGACCAAACCTTGGTGTTCAGCAGCCTGATGGTCAATATATTCTTGTGCTTCTTCGGTGCTCCTATGGATTAAATAAACTTTTTTCAAACCGGTGTTTTGCAATCCTTTTTTGATAAAATAAATGAGTAAAAACAAAATAAACACCCACCAGATAAACAAAATAACTTGTTGTCCGGATACTTTATCGGTAAACAATTCGTATACTTTATATTTGTCGGTTAAGCTCCCGTTTTTACCGGCTATGACCGTACTGCTCAAAAAATGTTTATGCGCTTTATAAAATAAAGTAAACGGCAGGTAACCTACTGCAAAGCCTAAAAAACCAATCATAGTATTGAGATAACCCATTCCCAAACGCATATAAGACCGGATTTCGCAACCTATGAGTAAAACAGCGCCCATACCCAGCAGCAAGCCGCCAATTAAACTACCGGCAGTCAAAGAATATTTGACCTTTCCGGCAAAAGCCGGTTCGGCACCAAAAAATACCCAAGCTATAATGATAAAGCCCAACATAACAATCCAATGCGTAGCCAAACCAATAAACGGGGCATAGCTGCGCATTAAGGTGCGTGTAATTTTAGGAACACCCGTTGTGGCATATTTTTGATCTTTACGTTTCATATCACCACCTGTTTCCAGTGCGACCAAAGCACATTCGGTTCCAAATCCCGATTTGGCCAATCCTATACCTCCAATGATACCGGCTAACAAAGTCATCACAACATAAAACCAGCCTTCATGAGTCACCGATTTGTTAAACGGATGCAAATTTCCTCCTTTGAGATGTTGCATACTTACGGCATTGAAAAAACCATTGTATAATGCTACTGAAATCAATAATAAAACAAAGAATAATCCGACTAAATAATAAGGATTTTTCAAAGGTTTGTAACCCGGTTTATAGGTGGCTTGCTCTCCTTTATCGGCATTTTTGACATAAGATAAAGTTTCCTGATGTTTAAAATAGTTTGCCAATTTGAATTTGCCCATGATATAAAAACTCAAAATACCACCGAGTGCCATAAAAACAACAGTTACCAATGAGTGGATATTCATCATCGGCACACCTCCCATCAGATGATTAAGCGTACAACCTCCCGCTAAACGGGTACCGTAACTAAATAAAATACCACCTACAAAAGAAGCCAATAACATTTTTTTATTGTAATAAGCCCAAGAGCGGCTCTCCCGTTCCATTTTGGCTACCAAAAAACCACCTATAATCATACCAACAATAGGCCATCCTATACCCGGCACAAAAGCACCGGCACTTGACGGCACCACTTTTTCAACCCCATTGACAAGCGCTGTTCCATATGTGCCATATAATTCCGATTTAAAGCCGAAAATATGATTGATAAAGACTTCTACTCCCCGAAACATTTTGCCCAAATCCGTGGTTACAGTAATCGGCTTGAGATGTGCCGGTTTGCCATGATTCACATTATTGATCCATAAACCGATCATATATATAATTTGTGCAATACCGAATAAAGCACCGGCATACACATAAGACCATTGATTTTTAAGCAATTTTTTTAAATTCATAATTTATTTATTTTGTATTATTATCGATTAAAAGTCCATTTGAACTCTGATTAAGTGTCCGTTTAAATACCCCCGCATCCTATTACCATCATTCGTCCACACATAATTATACATCAGGCGAATATGTGCCGTGCAATACCAATTGAGTCCGAAAGTCCAATTGTCAATCATAGCCGGATTGTCCGGATTGACAGAGACTACATCATCTGAGAATTGCATTTTGGAAAAACGCACTAAAATTTCAAAAGCACCTTTACCACCATTTTCAATATCTTTTTCGGGGTTAACGCGTCCAAAAGTGCCATGCTTATACGGCCGGTATTCTCCGGTTAGGAAATAACTTGCCATAATGTAAAAACTATTTATACGATAGTCTTTTCGCGCCTTATTCAAGACCCGTAAAATTTTATATTCTGATTGCAATGAAAAAGATTGGTAATTGGTTACTCCTTCAAAACCGATTGTTTGCCTGTTTTTTCCATCCGGAAAGACATAATGATAGGTATCGCCCATATGATTTTCAGGTCTGAATTTTAAGTCTTTGTAAGGCCGATAGGCATAGTTTACGCCCAAATGCACCAAGCTATGCCGCGTAACATTCCTGAAAACAGCTGCAGTGGTCCGAACTGAAAAATTATGTCCCAACTCTAAATGTGGATCTTTGAAGCCAGTGCCGTTGTTCCCATTATTGGTCAGTGCTGCTTGCAAAGTCATACGGCTATGATACAAACTAAAATTTTCATAATGTAAACCATTCCCCCATCTAAAATTTTGCAAAGTAGTCAACATCGCACGTTCCATAAACGGACTGTATTTGCTACTCTCAGCCATGTCCAGTCCCGTAGGTTCCGCCATACTTCCAATGGCCAAATTGCCCCACATGCCGGCGCTATATTTCAGGTAAACATCTCTGAATCCCAGAGTGCCATGTGCAAAACTCACCTCTACTTTATATTTAAAATGCGGCGCTACTTTTCCGGCTACATCTAATTGCAACCGTCTGAACTCGTTTGCATTAAACCAATCTGAATCCAAATCACGCTTTAGAAATTCATAGTCAAACTGAAGGCGTCCATTGATATGTAGTGTTCTTTGAAAATGCTGATCCTGTGCGGCAAGTCTTGAAAAATTGAAGCCAAAAAATAAAAGAAAAACCAGTTTGATCCATGAATTCATATTAAATCTTTAAGTGAAAGTTATTTTGTGCCTCAAAATTAAAAGAAAAAAGATTAGTGATTTTTAAAAAATAACACTTAACTGATATTAATCATAAAAGCGTGATATTTTAAAAAACACTGTTTTATAATTCCAAAGTAATGAGGGAAAAATATTGATTTACAATTGAGGCAACCTACCAGGTCTAACATATGTCAAGCATAGTCTATAAATAATATAAGGTAACTTATATGTATTTTATCCATTCATCTGCATATTCCGACAGTTGGGTCGATTTATTTTGTCAGAACAAGGGGGTGTTCGGAGATTTGTGGCGTAATACCAAAAACAACTATATATTAGTCCAATAAATCGTTTCTTTTTTCCTGTATCTTCGTTAAAAATACTCGTTGTAACAACGGCTACAACTGTGTTTTTTGCCTTAATACAGAAAAAAATATTCCAATTTATTTTGGACTAAAATACAATTCCTTTTGGTATAAAAATCATACTTATGAAGATCATACAAGTAAATAATTGCGATAAATCCTTTGGCGATATCCAAGCCTTGAACCAACTGGATTTCTCTGTAAAGCAAGGAGAGATATTTGGTTTGTTGGGCCCCAATGGCGCTGGAAAATCTACTACTATCAATTTACTCAGTGGACTCTTGCAACCCGACAAGGGTAGCATTTTGATAGACGACATCGATATGCGCAAAAATACCCATCTTGCCAAAAAAAGAATCGGTATTGTACCCCAAGAAATTGCCTTATATGACGAATTGTCTGCCTATGAAAACTTGCTATTTTGGGGACGCCTCTACGACATTCCTGCAAAAGAATTGAAAAAAAGGGTAAATGATACCCTGAACCGTATCGGTTTGTCGGATAGAAAAAATGATGCTGTGGGACATTTTTCCGGCGGGATGAAACAGCGGGTAAATATAGGTGCTGCCTTGCTACACCGTCCTAAAATATTGTTGATGGATGAGCCTACGGTAGGTATTGACCCACAAAGCAGGAATCATATTTTTGACTTGATAGAAGAACTGAACCGTGAAGGAATGAGCATCATATATGGCACCCACTATATGGAAGAAGCCGAACGCTTGTGCCATACCATAGGGATTATGGATCAGGGAAAAATCATTGCCCAAGGTAATTTGGCATCTTTGAAAGAAAGAGCCATTAGTGCGAAGATGGTGATGGTAACTTTGAAAGAAATATCACGAAATATATTAGATCAGATTAAGGACGAACTGGCAGTACAAAGCATCGATGATGAAAACCAAAGCCTTTCTATCTCATATAATCATCTGAATACAGATATACAAAACATCATCCAAATTATCCAAAATGCAGGAGGTGAAATTCAAAAAATAGAAACCCAAAGCCCCAATCTTGAAGATGTATTTTTACAATTAACCGGAAAAAAACTAAGAAACTAACATTATGTACACCCTATTTATCAAAGATTTAAAATTGTTTATCAAAGACCGGCGTTCGGTATTGCTCAGCTTTTTGTTGCCGATTGT
>WGDF01000212.1 GCA_015493405.1 Flavobacteriaceae bacterium | reverse complement strand
TTGACATGATCGGCATTTAAAATATAAATTCGTCCGGTTTCATAGCGCTCTTTGAGCATGGCCAAATAAAAAGGTCTGGCTTTAATTGTTTTCTTCCTGACGCGATCATTTTTTTCATACATCTCATAAAGCATGCGAAACTTTTCATAATCATTGCCGTAAAAAGCATCATAGAGATCCCTTACTTCTTCTGATGAAAATAGCGTGATAGCTTCATCTTTACGCACGCGTTCTCTAAATAATTTATTGACAGCAACGGAATAATCCATCCGTCGAACACGGTTTTCATCATTTCCTTTATTATTTTTCAGTTGGATAAAAGTTTCAGCTTCCCAATGGAAAAACGGCAAAGTGGAGGTGGAACTTCCGCCGCGAATGGCGTTTTGTGTAAAGCCTTTGGTTGTAGCTTCATACATTTTCAAAAAAGGCACTAAACCGGTATGGATAACCTCACCATTGCGAATATTGGCGCCCAAGCCTCGAATACGGCCAAAGTTCAGGCCAATGCCGGCACGACTGGCAATATAATAGCCTACAGCGGTATTGGATTGAAGTATAGATTCCAATGAATCACCTACATCTATCAAACAGCAAGAGCTAAATTGACGCAAAGGTGTGCGCACGCCCGACATAATGGGGGTGGGTAGGCTGATTTTAAAGGTGGAAACGGCTTCATACAAATCTAAAACATATTTTTTACGTTTTTGGCCTTTGTAATTTTTAAACATAAACATCGCTATCAGCATAAAAGCTTCCTGCGGCGTTTCATAGAGTTCAAAAGTATTGCGATCTTGCAACAAATATTTATCCACCATTTGACGTAAACCGGCATAAGTAAATAAATTATCGCGTTCATGTTTGAGTTTTTTACCGAAATAAACCAACTCGCTTTGGGTATAAGCATCTAAAATTGATTTGTCATATACGCCGCGAAAGACATTGTTGCGCACAAAAAATTCAAATGGAATAGGATGGTCTTGTTTAAAAACTTTTTTATACAAATCGCTGAGCAACAAACGGGCTGCTACATATTGGTAATCAGGATTTTCTTCCGATATAAGATCTGCAGCCGATTTAATCATGATTTTTTGAATTTCGGAAGTGGTAATCCCATCGTAAAATTGGATTTTCGAATTGATTTCAATGTCTGAAACAGATACATTGTGATAGCCGTTACAGGCCCATTCAACCATATCGTGAATCATTTTTAAATCTAAGGGTGCTGAAGTGCCGTCCCGCTTAATAACATGAATCGTTTGCATAAACATTTGAATTATTTAGGTTAATATTTTCACCGGCATCCGGCCGGTTTGCATCTATCCACAAAATTTCGGCATCAAAATCACAGATTTAAATTTTTTATATTCAAGAGGTAAATTTTTTATGGAATAGATACCGAATACAAAAATATAGGATAGATTTTTTGTTTTAACAAACGAACGAAAAAGTTATCAACATTTTATTAAAGTTTTTAAAATATTGAGAATTAACAATTTAAATATTAGTAAATCAGCAACTGTTTGTTAATTTATTGAAAATGAAACAATTGGTTAGAAGTTCTATATTTTGTAGTAGGCGTCTTTAAAGAAGTCTGAAAAACAGAAAAATTTAAGCAAAAACAAAACGACGAAACGTTGCAAAATTTATATAAGTTGTCATTTTTTGAACACTGGTTTTAGGAGCATCAAGATGCTTTAATTTAAAAACCTCATCAGGCTTCTTCCTGATTGGTATTTGGCAATTGTTTTTTGGCTTTAGCACCCAGTGTTTTAAGTTTTTCAACCCGGCTGAGTAAGTTGCCTTTACCGGTGTGTAATTTGTTCATGGCAGTATCAAAACTTTGTTGAGCACCGGACAATTTGTTTCCTACTTGTTCCAAATCAGTAATTAGGCCGTGAAATTTATCATATAAAGCACCGGCTTGTGTGGCAATATCAATGGCATTTTTGCGTTGTTTCTCGTTGCGCCACATATTATCGACTATCTTAAGTGTTGCCAGCAAGGTCGAAGGGGTAACCATTACAATATTATGTTCAAAAGCATAATTGTATAGTTCGGGATCTTCTTTGAGGGCTAATGAAAATGCAGGTTCTACGGCGATAAACATCAAAATAAATTCGGGTGTCTCGCCTTGCATGAGTTCGTCATATGATTTTTTAGCCAAACCGTTAATATGAGCTTTTAATGAAGCAATATGTTGTTTGATGTAATTTTCTTGAGCTTTCGGATCGTCTGTATTGATATATCTTTCATAGGCGGTTAAGGAGACTTTAGCATCGACAACCAATTTTTTCCGGTCGGGCAATTGCACAACAACATCGGGTTGAACGCGTTGGCGGATACTACTATCGGCTGCTTGAAAACTCTGTTGCACGAAATATTCACGCCCTTTTTCCAAACCTGATTTTTCGAGTAAGCGGTTCAATATGGTTTCGCCCCAAATTCCTTGCGTTTTACTTTCTCCCTTGAGGGCTTTGGTCAAATTTAATGCTTCTTGACTTAAGCGGTTGTTGAGGTCTTGTAAGTTTTTGAGTTGTTCTTGCAGTGCTTGATGTCGCCCGAAACTTTCTTTTTCATTTTGTTCCACTTTGTCTTTAAAAGCTTTCATGGCTTCTTGAAACGGCGTCAAAATTTGAGTCATGTTATTTTGATTCAATTCTGTAAATTTCTTAGATTTTTCTTCGAGGATGCGTTGCGCCAACAATTCGAATTCTTTGCGCATCATCGTTTCTTTTTGCTTAAAATCTTCTTGTGAGGCTTGCCATTTATCATCCCAATTTTGCAACTGGGTCTGTAATTTTTCAATCAACTTTTCTTTGTTGTTTAACTGGGATATTAAATTCCTTTCCAATTGGTGCTTTTCAACTTCATAATTTTGCAAGAGACCGGCTTTTTCTTTTTCATGTTCAATTTTTAAATCTCCGAAATTACGTTCGGCTTCCGCCAATGTTTTTTCCAAATTTTGTTTGGTTTGAAGCCAGAGTTGTTGTGCGGTGGATAAGTTTTTTTGCGCTTTGACTTTGGTCCGGAAATAAGCGATTATGAAGCCTAAAATAAAACCAATGCTAAGCCACAAAATTAAGGTTGAAGTTAAAGTCATATCAAATTGTTTAGTGATTCAAAGATAGTAATTTTGAAATGAATGGTTATAAAAAAACATTTTAGATTAGCAGGCTAATAGATGAACTTTGATGTGAATTTGTATAAATAGTTAATTATGAAAGCTTCCTTCGATTTAAGGGTCCATCCTTTACATAAAGATTTTGAAAAGCCAATCAAGGATTTTTATTCGGCAATTGCGACAATC
>WGDF01000211.1 GCA_015493405.1 Flavobacteriaceae bacterium | reverse complement strand
TCAAACAAATCTTGTTCCGGATTGGGAAGTTCACCAATTAACACATCACAAATAGCCAATGCACCGGCATTGATCAATGGATTACGAGGAAAACCATTTTCTTGCTCGAGTTGTATCAATGAATTAAACGGGTCACCCGAAGGTTCCACCCCGACATGTTCAAAAACTGTATCAGCTTTGAGCCGATAAGCCAAGGTAAAAGCAAAGACTTTGGCAATACTCTGCAAACTAAACTTTTCATCAACCGCCCCTACCCCGTAATTTTGCCCCGAGATATCGGTCAGATTGATGGCAAATTTATGCGATGGCACTTTGGCTAATTCAGGAATATAATCAGCTTGTTTACCTTGCAGATTCAGCCGGTTTATGTCATCATAAATATTTTGCAGAATGGGTTGAAACATAAAACTTACTTTGTGCCCGTAATTTATAAATAATTCTACAAAAAAAAGTGATTTCGCTTAGTCTACAATCATTTCTATAAAAAAATGGCGCCTTACATAGACGCCATTCCTATAAAACCTGTTTTAGATTCATTATTTACCTGTAACAAAAAATATTTTTTCTTGCCCCGTTGTAACAATATATATTTATCTTGAATCAAATCGTTGATTGTCAATATCTTTTGCGCATTTACTTTTTCTTTATTAACTGAAATAGAATTTTCTTTTAAGGCTCTCCGTGCTTCATTGCCCGAACTCAAAAATCCACTCTCGACCAAAGCTGTTGCAATATCATATTCCGAATCTAATTGAGATTTCGCAATTTGACCTTGCGGAACCCCTTCAAAAACATCGAGAAAAGTTTGTTCATCTAAAGATTTTAAAGCCGCTGCCGTTGTTTTACCAAACAAAATACTACTGGCATCAATAGCATTCTGCAAGGCTGCTGCACCATGAACCATACGGGTTACTTCTTCTGCCAATTTTTTTTGTAGCACGCGGTAATGAGGGGCTTCGTGGTGTTCAGCAATCAATTGTTCAATGGTATCACGGTCTAAAAAAGTAAATATCTTGATATATTTTTCGGCATCTTCATCGCTGGTATTGATCCAAAATTGATAAAATTTATAAGGTGATGTATATTTGGCACTCAGCCAAACATTACCTTGTTCTGTTTTGCCGAATTTTCCGCCGTCTGCCTTGGTAATCAAAGGAACCGTTAAGGCATAAGCCTTTCCACCTTCAACGCGACGAATCAATTCGGTTCCGGTCGTCATATTGCCCCATTGGTCACTGCCGCCCATTTGCAACTGACAATCAATCTCTTTATATAAATGTAAAAAATCATAGCCTTGAAACAATTGGTAAGTAAATTCGGTAAAAGACATTCCCGCACTGTCATCTTGTGCCGGATTTAAGCGTTTCTTGACCGAATCTTTAGCCATCATATAATTGACCGAAATATGTTTGCCGATATTGCGCACAAAATCAATCAGAGAAATATCCTTAAACCAGTCATAGTTGTTAACCAAGACAGCCGGATTGTCTTGAGCTTCAAAGTCGATGAATTGCGCCAATTGTTGCTTGATGGCTGCTACATTATGATTTAAGGTAGCTTCATCTAATAAATTGCGTTCTTTGGACTTGCCCGAAGGATCGCCAATCATACCGGTAGCGCCCCCCACTAAAGCAACAGGTTTGTGTCCGGCACGCTGAAAATGCATTAAAATAAGTATGGGCACCAAACTGCCTATATGCAAGGAGTCGGCCGTCGGATCAAATCCGATATAACCGGTTACTTTTTTATGATTTAATAAGTCTTCCGTTCCGGGCATCAGGTCATGCAACAAGCCACGCCATTTCAATTCTTCTAAAAAATTACTCATGTCTTTATTTTTAATCTTGCAAAAATAATGAATAATTGTGAATGTGTGTTAAGAATACTAAACCTAAAAAATCGGCTCTATGTTGATTTGTATGGGTCATAATAAATTAGGTTTAAGTATCAATTATGCATAGCGATTATCTTTATAATAATTTCACCCCTACGGGGGTTAACTTTTGACGTCATAAATTTACTACAAATATATCACCCCTACGGAGTTTATTGGATTTTATTCATTTATATACACTACAAATATATCACCCCTACGGGGTTCATTGGATTTTGTTCATTTATATACACTACAAAAATATCACCCCTACGGGGTTCATTGGATTTAATAATGAAGCATTGTTAAATATAAAAATGATTAAACAATACTGATTAAAAAATAACTTAAATAACATTAATTTATCTATGATTTAGCAATGGCTTCGTTAGGCACCAATTTGTATAGTTTATCGGCAGGACGAATTTTTTGCGCCATTTTAATAGAAATAATAGCGCCTTTTTTAGCTTCGGCTACGGGAATGCCATCAACATATATTTGATCAATCGTTTTCTCAACAACACCCGTGGTAGGTCCGGTAACGAGTATTTTATCGCCTTGTTTTAAATCAAAGGCTTCCATTTTGAATGCTGCAACTTGTATTTTGGG
>WGDF01000210.1 GCA_015493405.1 Flavobacteriaceae bacterium | reverse complement strand
CGCCAAGATGGTATCATTGAACAAACTTATGAGAATATTGGACATTATAAACATTATGGTATCAAAGGAAACGTGGCAGTCCCTTTTAGTAAAAAACTATTTTGGCAAACCAATTTTAATATTTATCACAGCAGTATCAAATACCAAAATAACGCCAATGCTTTTAATGACTACAGTCTGGAGAGCAATCTGGTTTATGTCAATCGGGCCAAAGGTTTGACCTCCGGTTTTATTTACCAACGGGGCATGAATAAATATATTACAGCACAGGGCTATCATAAATGGAATAATGATTTCCTCGGTTTTTTATTGCAAAAATCCTTTATGAAACGCAAATTAAATTTGATGTTACTCTATATGTTGCCCATTGATTTTGGGGTGGATTACGTGCAAGAAGAATATACCAAAAGTTTACAATATGAAAGCCTGACACAACACGATATACATTTATTAAAAAACGTCCTTGTATTCAGATTAAATTATCGTTTCAGCAAAGGCAAAGCCACTCGTAAAACCAAAAAGAATATTGATGAAGAAACCCCAAAAAAAGATCAAAAGGGCATTTTTTAACCTAATTTGAGTTTTGTTATATTTTGTACTAGAAAGCTGTTCCATTGGAATGGCTTTTTATTTGATTTTATCTCAAAAGTAAAGGTTATAAAATGAAAAAAAAGGCCTAAAAAAAATATCTCTGATTTTTCTGATTATTTACAAGCCTGTAAAAAAATAAATTATGTAAGTTTGCATAATTCAAAAAATTAAGATTTATGCACATAGCCATTGCAGGAAATATCGGCGCCGGTAAGACTACCTTAACGACTTTATTATCACAGCATTTAAAGATGGAACCGCATTACGAATCGGTTGATGAAAATCCTTATTTGGAAGATTTCTATCACGATATGGAACGTTGGTCTTTTCATCTGCAAGTCTATTTTTTGAATAGTCGTTTCAGACAAATTTTAGAAATTAAGCAAGAACAAAAAGATATCATTCAAGATCGTACCATTTATGAGGACCGTTTTATTTTTGCTTCCAATTTGCATGCTATGGGCTTAATGAGTGAGCGGGACTTTACAAACTATGCTTCATTATTTGATTTAATGGAATTGATTGTCACACCGCCCGATTTGTTAATTTATTTAAAAGCCTCAATTCCAACCTTGGTGCGTAACATTCATTCGCGCGGTCGGGATTATGAAAAATCTATCAATATTGATTATTTGAGCAATTTGAACAACCGGTATAATGAATGGATAGATAATTATGATAAAGGAAAATTGTTGATAATTGAGGTTGATGATCTTAATTTTGTTCAAAAACCCGAAGATTTAGGAACTATAATAGAAAAGGTCAATGCGGAAATTCACGGTTTATTTTAGATACTTACGACAAGTCATCAAAACCAAAAAATTGATTTATAAATTTTTCAGATGGCGTTACAAACATATCAGTAACGAACAGTTTTTAAATTTTATCAGTGTCATTATAGGTTTTTTAACCGGTTTGGCAGCCGTTAGTATTAAAAACTTGACGCATTTAATACAGCATGGTTTAGAAGCGGATTTCATTCAGGATTTGCATCGGGCGCTATATTTTATTTTTCCCATTATTGGGATCGGCTTGGTCATTTTTGTGATCAAGTATATCATCAAAAAGCCGGTGGAAGATGGTGTGCCTTTGGTTCTATATGCCATTATGAAGCTCAAAAGTTTGATTCCGTCATATCATATGTATGCCTCATTGATCACGGCACCTTTGACTGTCGGTTTTGGGGGATCAGTCGGGTTGGAAGGCCCTTCTACTTTGACCGGAGCGGCTTTGAGTTCGGGTTTATCTCGGCTGTTTCATCTCAATTTGAAACATCGAAATTTATTATTGGGAGCTGCAGCTGCCGGAACCTTTGCATCTATTTTTAAAGCACCCATTGCCGGTATTTTATTTGCTGTCGAAATTTTTGGATTTGATTTGACCATGACTTCTTTGGTGCCTTTGATTTTAGCATCAGTTTCAGGTATTTTGACTTCTTATTTCTTTATGGGGCAAAATATTTTATTGCATTTCAATCTGGTTCACCACTATCATTTTAGCGATATTCCGTTCTTTATTCTTCTTGGGATTACTTCGGCAACGACTTCCATTTATTTTGTCAAGGTTTACTATAAGATTATGAACTATTTCGAAAAAATAGAAAATCTTTGGAAACGTTGGGCTTTAGCCGGCTTATTTCTGGGCTTAACCATCTATTTTATTCCGACTTTATACGGTGAGGGTTATGAAATCTTGAACCATATTTTACTCAACAATTATCATTTTGTTATCAATACGTCAATGTTTACGATTAATCATAACGATGTTTATATGATTATTTTGTTTTTTATCTTATTGGTAACTTTCAAAGTTGTCGCTATGTCTTTGACCTTTGCGGCCGGTGGTATAGGCGGTGTGTTTGCCCCAACTTTATATACCGGCGCTATTTCAGGTTATGTCTTTGCTTTGATTTTTAATTACAGCGGTTTGTTTTCCCATAATTTATCAACTGAAAATTTTGCTTTGGTCGGTATGGCAGGTACTATTGCGGGGGTTTTGCAAGCGCCCTTGACAGCCGTTTTCTTGATTGTTGAAATTACCGGCGGTTACGAACTCATTGTGCCTATTATGTTAGTTGCAGCTTTATCTTATATGATTTCTAAAAAAGTCTTAAAATACAGTATCTATACCACGCAATTGGCTGAGATTGATGCTTTGCCGACTCATGACAAAGATAAATTTGCCGGTCAATTGATAGAATGGCGTCAGGTAATAGAAAAAGATTTTATTCCGGTAACGCCTACGATGACTTTAGGTCATATGGTCTATAATGTGGTTACCCGCTCGCACCGCCATATTTTTCCGGTTGTCGATGATCAAGGCCGTTTTATTGGGATGATCAGTTTAGATGATATCCGTCAAATTATGTTTAATCGCGACTTGTATGATTCTACTCATGTCAGTGATTTGATGCATAAAGCACCGGATGTCATTATTCATGAGAAAGATCACTTCCAAGATATTATGCGTAAATTTGCAGAGACCGGTGCTTGGAATTTACCCGTGATTGAAAACAGTAAATATGTCGGTTTTATCTCTAAGTCCAAATTATTGAGTGTCTACCGCCGTAAATTATTAGAATTGACTTCTGAATAAAGGCATTTTACCGGTAAGGAAATCCCGAATCATTTTCAGCCTCTTCCAGTAATTGTAGATATGATTTATAACGGCTCAAAGGAATTTCTCCTTTTTGAAGGGCCGGTTTTACAGCACAGCCGGGTTCGCCGGTATGTTTGCAATTATTAAATTTACAAGCCTGTTTGTATTTGAAAATTTCGGGAAAGTAACTGTCTAATTCCTCCGGTTTCATATCAACTACACCAAATCCACGGATGCCCGGCGTGTCGATAATATGCCCGCCAAAGTTCAAGTCAAACATTTGTGCAAAGGTTGTGATATGCTTGCCTTGTTGATGTATATTGGATATTTGACCTGTTTTTAAATTTAAATCAGGATCAACAGCATTGATTAATGATGATTTTCCGGCACCGGAGTGCCCCGTAAACATCGATGTTTTGTCTTGCATCATTGTTTTTAAAAGCCCGATGTTATATCCCTTGGTCGCGGAAACTTCTAAGATGCGATAACCGGCTTTTTGATAAGTTTCAATAAAATTTTGTTTGAGGGCTTGTCGCTCCGGCGTATCCAGTAAATCAATTTTATTTATCAGTATGACAACCGGAATATGATATGCTTCGGCGGTAACCAAAATACGGTCGATAAATGTTGTCGTTGTTTCGGGACTTACAAGTGTTGCAGTCACAAAAATCTGATCAATATTTGCCGCTAAGATGTGGTATTGTTTAGACAAATTAATAGAGCGGCGCAACAAATAATTTTTTCTCGGGTAAATATGTGTAATGACGCCGGTGTCCTTTTTGGGCTCCAATTCATATCTAACATGGTCTCCAACGGCAACAGGATTGGTTGTTTTGATATTATTCAGACGAAATTTTCCGCGAATGCGGCAAGCAATTCCGGTACCATCTTCATTTTTGACCTCATACCAACTGCCGGTCGATTTGGTGACGGTTCCTTTCACGATTCTTTGGCATTTAGTTGGTTGAAAACCTGATGTTGCAACTTCAAACTTTCTTGATGTAATAATCGGAATATTTGCTCTATAAATTTTTGATTAACCTGATTTTCACGGGCATTGTTTATCGCTTTGGACAAAATATCTAACCAGCGTTCTTTTTGGTAGATAGCTAAATTTTCATCAAATTTTAGGTGGCCGATGGTTTCAATTTTATTTTGTCTGTTTCTGAGCAAATGGACCAATTCAGTATCCAAATCATCGATTTCCTTTCTAAGGATTTTAAAAGATTTTAATAAATCGGGATTAAAAACACGGTTATTGGGGAGTGTAAATCGGGGTATATATTGCTTTAAGTTTTCAGGTGTAATTTGTTGTCGTGCATCACTCCAAGCATTTTTAGGGTCGATATGCGTTTCAATCATTAAACCGTCGAACATCAATTGGATTGCAGTCTGAGCAATGTCAAAAACATTTTCATGTTTACCCGAAATATGAGAAGGATCGTTGATCAAAGGCAAATCTGGAAACTGCGTTTTTAAATCAATCGGAATCTGCCAAAGCGGTTCATTGCGATAAGGCATTTTTTTATAACTGGAAAAGCCCCGATGAATAGCCCCCAAGTTATTGATACCGGCTTTGGCAAAACGTTCTAAGGCGCCAATCCACAAAGCTAAGTCCGGATTGATAGGGTTTTTGACCAAAACCGTTTTATCGACACCTTGCAAAGCATCGGCTATTTCTTGAACAGCAAAAGGATTGACACTGGTGCGTGCCCCAATCCATAAAATGTCAATATTATATTTGAGAGCCAGCTCAACATGGTGAGGATTAGCCACTTCGACCGTAGTTAATAAACCGGTTTCTTGTCGGGCTTTAGCCACCCAGTTTAAACCTATAGCGCCGACGCCTTCAAAATTTCCCGGACGCGTGCGTGGTTTCCAAATACCGGCTCTAAAAATATGAGCGCCTGCTGCTTTAACGCCACGGGCTGTTTCCAAAACTTGTTGTTCTGTCTCGGCACTACAAGGTCCGGCGATAATCAAGGGTTGAT
>WGDF01000209.1 GCA_015493405.1 Flavobacteriaceae bacterium | reverse complement strand
TAAAGGCATTATTTGACACAAACCGTTTCTATTAATGTGAGTTATACCAAAAACAACTTTTTATTAGTCCCGTAAATCGTTTCTTTTTTCAAGTGTCTTCGTTAAAAATATATGTTATAGCTACGGCCATAACTGTGTTTTTTGCCCTGATACAGAAAAAAATATTCCAATTAATTTTGGTATTATTTAGGATCTGGCTTATTTTCTATATTTTTTTGAGACAACATAAAAGCGCCTTGTGTATTCACATCGTAGAATTGGATTTGATAAGTTTGTGCCGTTTTTTGCCAATGCCGGATAAACGACGGATAATCAGAACCGTCAACCACAATGATTTTAGGATGCAATCTAACAATCAAACGTTCCAAATTTATCTTAGGCGAATAATGCAAGACTACAATATCAGGGGAAAAATCATTAAAATGATAAATGCCCAAGCTGTCAATATGCAAAATTTGTTGCCCTTGAAATTCTTGATAAAAAGGTAAGGCTTGATATCTTATAGGTTTGAAATGCGCCCCTATATTTTTTTGTAAAAAAGAATCCAATTTCAAACTATCTTGATAAATTGTTAAGCGTCCTGCGTGATTTATTGCTACTATCGGCACTTTATATTGATGAAAAACATAAAATTGATCAACTTGTTTGCGCTGATAACTTTGTATCACCAGAAACACTTCAAAAAACAATAACCCTATGCCCAATCCTATCCAACTAGTATATTTTTTGGTTTGTTTCAAAAAATAATACAAAGCAAATAACCCCCATAAACTTATCATTAGCAAGCCGAAAGAAAAATTAATATGCCGAATCAGACTATGTGGCCATGCTGCCATAGTTCGGTTTATATTTAACAAGAGCTTTATCAACGCATCAAAAATTTGGTATAAAAAAGGAAAATCCAGATGCAAAAGGCCCAATATCATCAAACTGAAACCGAGAAACAAAATCAAAAATAATAAAGGAATAACCAATAAGTTGGCCCCTAAGAAGTAAGTCGGAAATTGATGAAAATAATATAATGATAAAGGCAAAACCCCCAATTGTGCTGATAAAGAAACCCAAAATAAATCAACCAACCATTTCATCCAGCCTTGTTTGACCCGCAACCACCGACTGAATACCGGATAAAAACTGACAATAGCCAAAACAGCAGCAAAACTCATCTGAAAACCGACCTGATAAATATAATTAGGATTGATCAACAACATAACCAAAGCAGCAGCAAATAAACTATTGTAAATATTAGTTTGTCGCTGACTTTGCAATCCGATTTGTAAGAAACTAAACATGATAACCGCGCGCAATACCGAAGGTGAAAAACCGGTCAACAAAGCATAAAACCATAAAAACATCAAGGTCAAAATCAAATATAATAACTTCGATTTATTTTTAACAGGCTTAAAAATAAAATTAAGAAAAAGCAACAAGATCCCAATATGCAAACCCGAAATAGCCAAAATATGAACAGTTCCCGTTGCTTGAAAATTCTGATAAATCTCAGGCGACAAATCCTGTCGCTGCCCCAACAAAATAGCCAAGGCCAAATTATAAGCATCCGGACTTAAATGCCCTTTTAAAAATTGCTGCTTTAATCGGCCTCTTAATTGTGAAACCCACTTGAACCAGTGCCATCCTTTAACCGGTAAAATTCTGTATGCCACGTGTCTCAAATTGATTTGATGATAAATATGACGGCGCGCCATAAAACTACGGTAGTCAAAACCATAGGGATTTAAAGCTTTTGGAATCGAATACAGTTGCTCTTGAGATAGCAAAATCAATAGGTGGTCACCCAAATTTGGTTGAGGCTTATGCTTAGGAATTTTAAGCAAAATGCGTCCCGAAGACTGCAAACCGTTAATATTATTGACCAAAGCGTAATAGTTGTCATAGTCTGCCGTTGATTTAATTTTTTGAACCGGCTGAATTTGCAATATATTAGTTGCTTTGATATAATGAGAATAATGTTTCAAATCGCGTCGCTCTGACCCGTTATAAGCTATAATTTGTCCCAAAAAAAAAGCAGTTAGAGCAATTAATAACGGCAAGATGCTAAGTTTTTTAACTTGATTTTTTTGTTTTAAATGAAAACCGAATAAAATGATAAAAACAAGTCCGAAAGCAAGCCCGGAAACCGGCCATTGTATTGGGAAATAAGCATAGCTTAGAATCCCTAAAATCAAACTTAAGGTTAAATATATAAG
>WGDF01000208.1 GCA_015493405.1 Flavobacteriaceae bacterium | reverse complement strand
CTTAAATTATCCAATTGTTTGGCCATAGCAGGATTTATGGAAACTTTGGCAAATTCAAAATCAACCGGTTTCAAATTTAAAATTTTGCAGATGTCTATTCCTTTTTCAAGTCTGATTTTAGCTTCTATGATCTTTTTCTTATTTTGAACTTCTTTTTTCTTTTCGTTCGCTTTTTTAAGTTCCGGAGGTAATTCTACCTTATCATAAATATATTCTGCTACTTTTTGCATTTTTTTGACATCAAAAAACATGCCTGAAGGCATCACTTTATATTTTGTTAAATTTTCTGTAATCAATCGATTTTCTGCATTAGGATTTAAGATAAAAGCCGTCATTTTTTGTACAAATATTTCCTTTTTTGGAAATGTATTGAGATAGGCGACTTTGATATGACTCATTGAAGGCCCTATTTTAGATTTTTCATTGTGACAGAAAGTGCATTGCTTGTTATAAAATTTTTGAGGATTAAAATAACCGCCATCATTAACTATTGTATGATGAGGGGCGATTTTTTTGTAATTGCCTTTTGGGACAGAAGTTGCTGATGTTAGCACCCATATAAGCATAAGGCTTATGGAGCTTATTAAGATAAAAGCTTTCATAATAATAAATTTATAAGGTTAACAAGGCAAATATAATAAAAAAATAATTTAAATCAAATATTACTTTGTATTTTTTAAAATATTTTTATGAATTTAATTTTTTCTTTATAAAATCTGCAACGCGAAAACTGTTGGCATAAATGGTCCAAGTGTAAGTTATGCTACCACCGGTTGGCATAAAACTACCGTCTGTTACAAATAAATTATCAACTTCATGGGCTTGGCATTGTGCATTTAAAACCGAATGTTTCGGATCGTTGCCAAAACGACAACCGCCGGCTTGCAAATTGTTAGGGGGCGCCCCACTAATGCCGGCATATATATTATGTGCGCCCATTTTGGCTAATATCTGTTTGGATTTATCAGCAATAATTTCCGCGACTTTTAAATCATGAGCATGATTTCCGACACGTATTTTGGCAACCGGATCTCCCCACTTATCGCTTACCTTAGGGGACAAACTTACAAAACAATTATCGGTAGGGAGCCAATCGACAAAAATTTCAAACTTGAGTTTGCGTACATTTCTATAATATTCTTGCAGATGTTTTTTTAGAGGTTTTCCCAGACGTAGGCTGCCGTTATTATCCCACTTTTCTCTGATGGCTTTCGAAACCGGATTGGCATGTTCAAATAAAAAATCAACCGTGCCGCCTTTCATTTTCTGGCCGGTTTCCGGATGCTTTAATTCATAGAAATCTTGTATGGTTCTATTGACAAACACGCCGGGTTTGGCTAGTTCTTTTGCCAATTCGGGGTCTAATTCATTATAATAAAAATCACCGGCACCCACGCCTCCTCCTGAAAAAATCAGATTTTTACCGACTTGTCCGTTGTTGTTAGCCAATCCATTTGGAAACTCTTTGTTGCGACTCATTAAGAGTAAACGTGATGTTTCAACGGCTTGCGCCGCTACGACAAAAATCTTGGCTTTGATGGATTGTTTTTGTCCGGCTATATCGTAATACCAAGCTTTTTTTAGGTAATGTTGTCCATTGGTCTCAAGATGATAGACTTTGGCATTGGGAATAACCGAACAATTATTGGTTTTGAGCGCATCGTGAATCAGTGCGACGCGCGAACTACCTTTGGCATCTGATGAACAGCCATAACTGCCACAAAAATTAGAATAGTAACAAGCATTTCTGTCGCCTTTTTTTTGTGACAAAATAGCTCTTGGCAAAGGAATGGTTTGGATATTAAGTTTTGTAGCCGCTTGATCAATCCATGATGAGACAATATTTTCAGCCAATGGCGGATAAGGATAATCCGGTGTGGAACGTGGTGACATAAATTTGTGCGGTATCACTTTACCTGAGATACCAACCAAGCGTTCTACTTTTTCATAATAAGGTTCCAAATCTTTATAAGTGATAGGCCAGTCGGCAAGATTAGCGCCGGGGATTTCGCCATAAGTTGACAATAATTTAAAATCGACCGGTTTAAGTCTTGAAAAGTAGCCACTCATAAAATTTGATGAGCCGCCGACACAATTGCCATTCCAAAAATCGCGTCCGGTTTCATAGGTAGATTTGGCTTCCCATTTGCCTTCATCGTTAAGGTCTTCTATAACTTGAGGTTCGTCCTTTAAATTGGGCGTGTAAACACTACGACGGGTTGCCACCATTTCATCTTTACTGAAGTCTTTGGTACGGAACCAAGGTCCTTTTTCCAAAACTACGACTTGGTAACCGGCTTTGGACAATTCGTATATCACCGGACCGGCACCGGCGCCACTACCGATAACACAAACATCATAAATTTCGTTTTTGATCATATTACAATTGATTCAGATTGGTGATAATCATTTGTTCTCTTTCCCGATTTAATATTTCGGGATAAGCTATTTTAGGCTTTGGGCGTGGCAATCCAGGCTGATGATGGAGCCATTGCCAGCCTATTTCATTTGTATTCACACGATACAAAGGGTCTAATAGTAAGGCTTCAAAGGTCAAAGTTAACAATTTTGACAGCCATGATTCGCCCCAAGAGGTATTAAGAATATGTTCTATCTGTTTAATTTGTTGTGATTGGTTCAAATCTAAATAAGATTTTGAAAAATCTTCGTGAGCCGATTCGTCAAGCCATTGTATCCCATGGATTAAAAATGTTTGTTCATCAGGATCGATGAGTGGGTCGGTCAGGTAGTTATTGATATGAAATTCGACATTGATTTGCTCGATATTAGGACTATTTTCAGTAGGTGGAAAAATGAGATTTAAAGTTTGGTGTAAAATTTTCTGTTTTTCTCTTGGCAACACACCATTATAAACCGATTGTTGCCGGCAACTTTGCGCCAATGGAATGGGGAGCAACAAAGCTGTGGCACCTAGGCCTTTAATAAAATGTCGTCTGTTAAAATAGAAAGATTTCATAAAATAATTTTGTAAAAAAACCACCTGCAAAATGTAGGTGGTTTTAATATATTTGGCAATTTAAATAATTACTTATTTACCACATTTTCCGGCTCCGCATTTACCTTCGCCACATTTACTTTTTTTAGCTTCTTTTTTTGTGCTTTCGCCGCATTTGCCGGATTTTTTCATTGAAGCGGAAAAAGCTTCAAATTCTTCTTTGGAAATTTTGCCGTTTTTGTCTGTATCGATGACAATAAACATAGCCTCATGGCCTTTTTTAAATTCGTCAGCGTTAACGCCACCATCTTTGTTGGTGTCAAATTTGGTAACCATCATACATTCGTCTTTGTCTAATTTACCATCTTTGTTTTTGTCTTTAGCGGTAAATTCTTTAGCGCTGTTTTTGACAAATTCATCTTTGGAAATAAAGCCGTCATGATCTTCGTCTAGTTGCGAATACATGTCAACTTTTTCAGTAAATTCTCCTTTTTCAGCAGCTTCTTCTTCTTTGGCCGCTTCTTTTTTGGCAGGTGCTTCTTTTTCAATTTTTTGTTCAGCTGCAGCTTCTTTTTTGGCTTCATTATTTCCGCAAGAAGATAAGAATACAAATCCTGTCAAAAGAAATGCTAAGAAAGCTAATTTGGTTACATTCATTTTTTTCATAATTCTAAAATTTAATTGTTTGTAATAGTTTATAATGATTCAAAATTAATTTATTTTTTGATAATAATGAAATTTTTTGATAGAAAATTATTATAAACCCTATTATTT
>WGDF01000207.1 GCA_015493405.1 Flavobacteriaceae bacterium | reverse complement strand
TATAATCCTCTTTCTATCATTGTATTTCAATAAAGAAAATGAAATTAATAAAAATAAAATATGGGTTACAAATCGCTGTTGTTTTTCAATTATTATTTTTTGTAAGTTGTCATAAGCCTTCGAATAATAAAACAAAAACCAATGGTTTGTTTACTAAAAATTTTGTTGTCGATGGTAGCTCGAGGCGATATGCTATTTACATTCCGAAAAATTTGGGCCATCAGCCGGTTCCTTTAATTTTTGAACTACATGGGGGCGGCGTTTATATAGAAGATATGACCGGCACAAGTGGACATAAAACACCTTATAAATTATGGATGCCCCTTGCCGATATTGAAAAATTTATTGTAATCTATCCCGAAGGTTTGAATGGCGCATATAATAAGCCCACTTGGCATGATTGCCGCGGAGATTGTGTAGTTTATTCAGATGCTGATGATGTTCGATTTATAGCCCAATTGATAAATCATATTGAGACAAAATATCTAATTGATCAAAATCGAATTTATGTTTCCGGAACTTCTAACGGTGGATTTATGGCTCAAAGATTAGGCCTTGAGCTAAACGATAAAATTGCAGCTGTAGCTTCTATTGCTGCTGCTAAGCCTGCCATATCAGATTGTAATCCACCTACTCACCCTATTTCAATTTTATTTATGAATGGCACAGATGATAATCATATGCCCTACAATGGTGGAACTATCGGAAATCCACCAAACCCCGATAACGGAACCGTTTTATCTACCAATGAAACC
Source organism: Flavobacteriaceae bacterium (assembly GCA_015493405.1). Lineage (GTDB taxonomy): Bacteria > Bacteroidota > Bacteroidia > Flavobacteriales > Flavobacteriaceae > WGBX01. Next base: position 2,851 of record WGDF01000207.1, on the reverse strand, counting down.
ATCGATTATTGGGTAAATTTTGACCATACCGACACTATCCCCGAAACACATACCTTTCCGGATTTAGATCCTAATGATGGAGGTATCGTGCAAAAATTTTCATATAAAAACGGCAATTTGGGAACAGAGGTTGTTTTATACAAAATTAACGGGGGGGGGCATTCCGCCCCGAGTATTAGAGAGCGGTACTCAGCAATCTACGAACAGTATTTCAATAAGCAGAATCACGATATTGAAATAACTACTGAAGTTTGGAATTTTTTTAAAAACAAAAGACTTAACCCTTAAAAATGTCCAAAAATATAAACATATTAATTCCGTTACCCTCTTATGGTTTTGATCCAACCGAAGCAGCAATTCCTTGGAAAATATTGACTGATAATGGCATTAAAATAACATTTTCAACACCGAAAGGTAATCCAGCAAACGGAGATGAAATAATGTTAACGGGAAAACGATTAGGTATATTCAAATCCCTGCTCAAAGCCCGGAAAGATGTGGTGGGAGCTTACAAATTAATGTGTCAAAGTCAAGAATTTAAACAGCCTATCCGATATAACGTTATTGATCCTTCCGATTATAGTGGGATATTTTTACCGGGAGGACATGATAAAGGCGTAAAGGAATACTTAGAAAGTTCGATTTTACAGAATATTATCCCTGTTTTTTTTCAAAATGAAAAGAAAATTGGAGCCGTATGTCATGCTCCCTTACTATTAGCACGCAGTAAAAACCAAAAAACAAACCGGTCAGTCATTTATAATTATAAAACAACGGCACTCTTAAAAATCCAAGAATTATCAGCCTATTATCTGACCAAACTTTGGTTAAAAGATTATTACCTGACTTATCCCGGGACCAACGTTGAAAATGAAGTCAAATCCGCTTTGATAAATTCTCACAATTTTATCCATGGGAATAGACCATTTTTAAGAGATTCCGAGAATAATTCTAAACCCGGATTTGTAGTGAAAGACCGGAACTATATATCGGCAAGGTGGCCCGGAGACATTTATACACTCAGTCATGGTTTTTTAAAAATGATAACTTGTGAATCTTAAAAAAAAATAATATTTTAAAACAGTAAATATACCCTTGATTATATATAAGGATCATTATATCTGGAGAATGAAAATAAAAATAGTATCAAAAACAAAATAGAAAAAAGACTTAACTTTGCCATCTAAAATTAGATAATGGCTAACAACAAAAAATTAAGTTTAATCGAAGTTATTGCAATGGCTGTCGGCACTATGATTGGCGCCAGTATCTTTTCTATTTTTGGTCTAGGCGTCAAACTCGCCGGCATTGATCTGCCTTTAGCTTTTTTATTATCGGGTATTTATGCTATGGCAGTGGCTTATTCTTATGCTATTTTAGGTCGTAAAATTATCTCGGATGCCGGGCCAATGGCTTTTATTTTAAAAGGTTTGGGCGATAATCTACTTACCGGAACTTTGAGTATTTTATATTGGTTTAGCTTTGTGGTTTCAATTGCCTTATTTGCGAAAGGATTTGCCGGATATTTTATACCTTTATTTCATATCAATCTAAGTATAAGCCATACAGATATGGTCATCACAGGTTTAATTTTGTTTTTTACGGTACTTAACTTTTTTGGCAGTAAAGCCGTGGGACAGGCCGAATTTTGGATTGTTCTAATCAAACTTTCCATTTTACTTCTTTTCATCTTAGCCGGATTTCAATCTATTCATTGGAAACAATTGATACCGCAAACAGACCCTATCCATTTAAAAGGGCTTTTAAATGCTTCTTTTGTTTTTTTCTTGTCTTATATGGGGTTTGGACTGGTTACCAATACTTCGGAAAATATGAAAAATCCACAAAAAAATGTTCCTAAAGCTATTTATTTTAGTATCTTTTTTGTCATGTTGATTTATTTGGGTATTTCTGCCGTAACCTTAGGAAATTTAAGTGTTCCAGCTATTATCAAAGCTTCAGAAAACGCTTTAGCCGTTGCAGCGCAGCCTTTTTTAGGCCACTGGGGATTTTTGTTGATTTCCATTGGCGCTGTCATTTCTATTTCTTCTGCTTTAAATGCCACTATTTACGGTGGTGCTAACATTGCTTTTGCCCTGGCCAAAGATGGTTTCCTACCCAAAAATTTTGAAAGAAAAGTATGGTTCAATGCCCCTGAAGGACTTTACGCCACAGCTGCTTTAGGTTTATTTCTAGCTCTATTTTTTAATCTGAATGCCATAGCTGTTATCACTACCGCCGTTACCACTTTGATTTACATTTTTGTCTTGATAAGTCATTATAAAAAAACAGACCAATTTGGCGGCAAAAGATGGCTCATCATACTTAATCTGATTATTTTAATCTTTGTCTTCGTCGCTTTGATGCGCTACCAATGGCAAACGCAAAAAGATGCTTTTGCTGCCAGCTGGATCATTTTTGCTATTGCCTTGTTATTAGAGTTCCTCTACCGAAAATACGGCTTGCGCAATTTTCAAAAATCCAGGATTTTAAATCCAAATAAGAACGCCGAATTAAAGTAATCTTATACAAGATTGAATTTACTATTACTCAGTTGTTTAAAAAATCTATGAATTATTCAGGTTAATTCCTATATATTTTCAAAATCAAATATAAAATTGTTTTATTTGGCTTTAAAGAAATCTTGGATACAGTGCCAATGTCCTTTATTTTAAAGGAGTCGGATAATGACTTATTTACTGGAACTTTGAGCATTTTATGGTAGTATCCCTTTTTGTGTGTATAGTTTCGTTTTCTTATATGCAAATGTAATGATTATTTCCTTGTTTTTGAATGCTTGCAAGAACGGAATGAAGGCTGAGGCGTAGCCGAAGCCGTAATGGAGTTCTTG
>WGDF01000206.1 GCA_015493405.1 Flavobacteriaceae bacterium | reverse complement strand
GTTCACAAAAAGGTTGGGGTTTTATCCGGCGGCGAACGCAATCGTTTGGCTTTGGCGGTAATGATGTTGCAAAAATTCAATGTTTTGGTTATGGATGAACCGACCAATCATTTGGATATTCATTCTAAAGCCGTCTTGCAACAGGCTTTATTAAATTTTGACGGCACGTTGATTATCGTTTCTCATGACCGGCATTTTTTACAAGGATTGTCTGATAAAACTATAGAATTTCGTCATAAAAATATCAAAATTCATCTTGGAGATATCGATTATTTCTTACGGGAACGTCAAGCTGAAAATTTTAGAGAAATAGAACAACAAAAAAGTCTTAAAACAACGCAAAATAAAAAGAACTCAGCCAACACTTATGAACAGCGTAAAGCTGATAGAAAACGACAAAAACAACTGAAAAACCGACTCAACAAGGTTGAAGAAAGCATAGAAAAACAAGAAGCCTTGATTGCAGAAATGGAACAACAATTGGGAAGCGCAACTCCGCCGTCTAATCCTGATTTTTTTACCGATTATAATCGGGCTAAAGAAATTCTTGAAAATCTTATGACGGAATGGGAAACTCTGCATATCACTTTGGAAGAACAAGAATAGAATCCGGTCATATGATTACTAAAATTATTCTTTCATATTAGCATTTCATTTTTTTTTAATAAATTCGTGTATAATTCAATAAAATCTATATAAAATGAAAAAATTCATACTATTATTTCTTTCCATCAGTTTGATGATGGCCGCTTGTAAAAAACCAAAATCAGAAAATGATGATGACAATGCGGATGTGTCGGGATTGATTGCATCTATCTCTATAAGTGGAATCCCTGTTATTGAATTCTCATATAACAGCAATGCTAAACTCAAAACCAAAACAATTCATCAGGGCACCTCAGAACTCATTATTACATATGAATATACAGGCAATAAAGTATCTTCCGAAACAGCCAAACAAAATAGTAATATTGTCTATAAATACACTTATGAATATAACAATAATGAACAGTTGATCCGTGTAAATATAGTCGGTGCTAACGATACTTATTGGGAGATGCATTATGATAATAATGGTAAAATAAACGAAGCGGTTCAATATATTTCCGGTGGTGAATCGAAAAAACAAGAGTATACTTATAATGGAGATAATCTTGTAGAAGCAGCATTATATTTTCGGTTTGGGGGTGTTTGGGAGTTACAAGAGCGTAATGAATTTGAATATGATAATTTGCACAATCCTTTATATGATTTGAATCTACCTTTTTCTGAAGTTGCATCAGAATTTGCCGGTATAGTTAGCCCAAATAATACATTACGTGAAAAGGACTATGACCAAAATAATATATTGACAGATGATATGCCATATCAAATAACCTACAATGCAGATCATTATCCGCTTCAAGTAGTTGATGTTAATGCGCAACTAACTTTTGATTTTCTGTATTACTAAACATATTTCAATCAAAAAGCCTATCTTTTGGGATAGGCTTTTTGATTTTAATACGGTTTTTAATTTATTTCTTATGGTTTTGAAGCCAAGTTTTGATGTCTTTAACCAAATAAGGTTTGGCAATTACTTCCGCATGATTGTTCAGAATAAAAAATGTCGGTGTGGCATGTACACCAAAAGTTTTGACGATGGGATTTTCCCATTTTTTGAGTTTTAAACCATGATAAAAATCCGGATAATATTGGTGTTCGCTACTCCACGGGTATTTTTCAGATTCCAAACCGATGGCAATCACATTAAAGTCTTTACGGCTTTTCATCATATCCTTTATTTTTGGCATAGCTCGCAAACAATGCGGGCAGGTAGCGCTCCAAAAGATCAATAACGTATAAGGTTTTTTAGGGGTCAATTGGTACAAAGTGTAATGGTGTTCTTTTAGATCTTGAAATTTGAAATCCGGTGCTTTTTCTCCAATTGTTACACCAATCTCATTTAAAATGCTTTTCAAATTGATTTTTTTCTTTTCACGTTCGGGCATCTTATCGATATATTTTTCAATCAATTTTTTTGAGACCCTACCATCAATATTGACAAAAGAACTGGTCAAAGAAAAGATGACATTATCCTTGTATGTTTGATTTTTAATTTTGGGTAAAATAGTTTCAATGCGTTTCAAATAGACCAAATGTTTGGTTTTCGGGTTTTGAGGTGGATTGATATCAAAGACATAAGTATTGATTTTGTTAATCAATATATTGGAATGTTGCAAATCGGGATCGTCAAAATTGAGATGGCTTAAATAATGAGCTTGTTTGTCTTTGAAATATAATTTTTTAGGCATTGAAATAGACGGATAATATTCAGCCATATTCAAAATATATTTATGAGCCAAAAGGTCTTTCGATTTTTTTAAATATTTGATTTGTAGTTGATTGAGTTGGTTTTTTAATCGTTTAAAATTATCTTTATCAGTTTGAGTAAGTGCATTTCCAGCTAACTTTTTCTCTATTTTGTTGAGTTTGCCGACTAGTTTGTGAAAGCGGGTCGCATAAGGCAGAAATACTTTATTTTCTTTGGATTGGTGGATGATAACTTTATTGTGTTTTTTGGGAAAGACTTCCAAATCCACATTTTCCTTATTGT
>WGDF01000205.1 GCA_015493405.1 Flavobacteriaceae bacterium | reverse complement strand
CTATTACAGGCCATTATGAAGGTAGCATAGGAATTTTATTAAATTAATCTTTTTTCTTTTTTTATTCAATACCAATGCGGCTTGAAAATCAGGTCGCATTGGTAATTTAAAAAAATCTTATTTTTGAAAAAAATAACAAGATGCCTGACTATATTTTTCAACCAATTACTTTTGCCTCGACTGACTATTCAAAAGTGGTTCAACTCAGAGCACTTGTTTTACGCCAACCTTTAGGCTTACAATTTACGACACATGATTTAAAATCGGATCAACACGAATTAATCTTCGCTTTAATGCTCAAAAACAGCCCCATTGCTTGTGTGCAAATAAGGCCTTTATCAAAAACGCTTGTCAAACTGAGACAAATGGCAGTAAATCCCGCTTATCAAAGACAAGGTTTAGGAAAAAAACTAATTCAAAAAGTTGAGGTTTATTTACAAACACAAGGTGTTCGGCATATCGAATTAAATGCCCGAAAAACAGCTTTAAAATTTTATCAAAAATTAGGATATAAAATAACCTCAGATGAATTTTTTGAAATTGGATTACCGCATTTTAAAATGATGAAAAAAATATAATTTCCAGCAGCTTAAATTCAAGGTCTAAAAAATCATAAATTTTTCTTAAAAGCAGTAAAATTAAGCAGTTTTCTTACAATCTTTGCTTTTGAAAATCAAATTCCAAACCCTTTTTATGATGAAAGAAATCTCTTATAAAATACTGAGCCTTATCCTCTTTTTTTTATACTTTAATTTTACGGTTTACGGACAGACAAAACAGCCTAAAATTTTAAAAGCCGTGCGGGTTCAGACAGCGCCAAAAATTGATGCCAATCCTAATGACCAACAATGGCAAAAAGCACCTATCGCAACAGATTTTTTAATGTTTTCTCCAGGTGATGGCGACCCTATGCCGTCAAGTTTTAAAACACAAGTCAAAGTGGTTTATGACGATGTGGCTATTTATATTTTAGCTGTGATGAAAGATCCTCATCCCGAAAAAATAACCAAAGTTTTCGGCTTGCGAGACCAACGCGTTCAGGCAGATTATTTTTCAGTCGTTATCAACCCTTTTGCCACCCCACATAATAATTATCTTTTTTCCGTTTATGCTTCCGGCGCACAATTAGATGGCAATCAACCCCGTGGCAATGATTACTCTTGGAATGCCGTCTGGAAATCTAAAGTAGCCATAACCCAACAAGGCTGGGTGGTTGAAATGGCTATTCCTTATTCTGCACTGCGTTTTCAAAACGATGAACACCAAACTTGGGCTATCGGTTTTTTTAGACATATAGACCGCATTCGAGAAGATTATTCTTGGACTTATATTGACAAATCCAAAACCGGTGATATGGTACAATTTTTAGGTCGGCTCCAAGGCCTTAATCATCTAAAACCACCGGTAAGATTGAGTTTGTACCCCTATACCTCTATGGTGCACACGCGTTTCGACCATCAAAACACCACCAACTTCGGTTTTGGTTTAGATCTCAAATACGGTTTAAGTGAAAGTTATACGTTGGATGCAACACTCGTTCCTGATTTCAGCGACACGCCTTATGATGAATTGAAACTAAATCTAGGTCCTTTTGAACAATATTATCAAGAAAAACGCCAATTCTTCACCGAAGGCTTTGATCTGTTCAACAAAGCGCATTTGTTCTATTCCAGACGTATCGGTGGCACCCCCAGTCACTATTTTGATTTATACGACCAAGTAAATCCTGATGAAACTATTATAGATAATCCTGATAAAGTGCAATTAATCAATGCTATAAAAATTTCAGGACGCAATAAAAATGGTTTGGGAATTGGATTTTTCAATGCCATTACCAATAAAACCGAAGCAACGGTTGAAAACACGACAGACCACAAAGAACGAAAAATAGTAACCGAGCCTTATGCCAATTACAATATTTTTGTTTTAGACTATAATTTTAAAGGAAACTCTACAGTAAGCCTTATTAACACCAATGTTATCCGACAAGGTTCTTTTAGAGATGCCAATGTTACCGGCCTCTCTTTTAGCCTCTATGAACAAGACAATACTTTAAATATTCACGGATCAACTGCTATGAGTTTAATTAATCAGCAAGAACATTACACCCATGGTTTAAAATATTTTTTGAGAGGTTCCAAAAGAATAAAAGAACACAGTTTTGAAGCGCAAATTAGAGCTCAAGATCCCAATTTTGACAATAATGATCTGGGTTTTAACCGCCGTAACAATTATGCCAATTTCGATATTAGTTATGGTTACAGCATTCTCAAACCCACTAAACATTTCAATGCTTTGCACATAGGATTTGATGCCGGATTTGACCATAGATATAAAAAACTGCAAAAAATCCAAAATGACTTTGAACTCAGTACCTTTTTCACCAATAAAAAATACTTAAGCTACGGTTTTGGGCTCAATTACACAACCGATTCTCATGATTTTTATGAGCCCAGGGTTGCCGGAAGGTATTATCTCGATAAAGCTCATGGCGGATTTTGGGCTTTTATTTCATCCGATTACAGAAAACGAATCGCACTGGATTTCAAAATCGCGCGTTTTACAAAATTTGACGATCCTCAAAATTATTTCAGCCTGGGATTCTTTCCTCGTTTAAGAGTCAGTAACCGGTTTAATGTTAAATATAGTATCCAATTTGAAAAAATGAATAATGGCAAAGGCTATGTCGCTTATAAAGAGCCTCAAATTATTTTTGGCAACAGACAACAAAAAACCATTACCAATAGTCTCGGAATTAACTATTTTTTTACAACAAAATCAGCCATAAATCTGAATTTGAGATATTACTGGGCACCGGTCTATTACGATGCTTTTTATGAGCTAAATGACAACGGTAGCTTAAGCCCTATTAACAGTTACACCCAAAACAATGACATCAATTACAATGTATGGAATATGGATATTGGCTATTCTTGGGAATTTGCACCGGGCAGTAACTTATCCCTCCTTTATCGAAATTCACTTACTAATTTGGATCAAAATGCCCATATCAGTTTTGATGACAATCTTAACAATTTAATCAATCAACCGGTTAAAAACACATTTATATTAAAGATGACCTATTTTATCGATTATAATACCGTCAAAAATAGATGGTTGTAAAATAAATAAAACCCATTTGCGTATTTTATATATATTTTTCTTAACTTTGTGGTCAAAGTTGATTTAAATTGAAATATAAAATTTCTAACATATTATTGCTTTTGATCTTTATCACGGCTATCTTACAGCCGGCAATACCCTTTGTGCAATATTATATTTCTTTAGGACAAGAAACATCCATAGATCAACCGTGTAATTGCAGTTGTTATCATAAAACCGAGGACCCTACTAATCCGGATACCGGTGATGCCTATCTTAAAGCCCTGCTTAAACGGGTTTGCAATGACAAGAAAAAAGAAGCACCGAAATTACCGGCCGTTAACATTTCCATTTTTGTCAAAACTTTATATACTCCAAATATACCGGTTTATACTTGTCCCGAACAAAATTATACCGAAATTTCAGATTTCATAATCCTCCCCCATACCAGTTCTCAAATTGTAGAACTTTTTCGGCCACCTAGGCTCTCCTAAGTTACAATCTTCAAGAATTGTGTAGATCAATCAATTTAAAAACAAAACAATCGACGTAAATGATTTCTATTTTTCTTTTCGTTGAAGTTTTCTTTCATAGCTAAGCTGTTAAAAGAAAATTTATATCAACAAAGAACATTGTATTTAGATTTATGTATCAATAGTTTTATGTAAAATTGATTTGACTACTAATTATTTAGCTTAGGAATTTGTAATAAATCGATTATTCACAAAACATGGTGTATTAAAGCCCATACGATTTTGATTGGTTTTGATAGTATTACATTATTTAGCTTTAATTTATCATATTATCGATATTGATAAAAATCATGGCCGAATTTATTACAAATTCCTTTTAACAATTCATACATTATATATTTATGTATCCCTTTTGATACATTTGATTCTTAAATTACCTGCAAGGCGAAGTGGAAACAGGATAAAATAAATTTAATATTTAAAAAACTATAATAGATGAATATCAAAATATTAAAATCAATAATAACTGTATTATTAATTTTCATGACAATTATAAGCTATGGGCAGGATAATAGGAAATATTCAATATCAGGGCAAGTAATTGATTCAACAAGCAATCAACCAATAGAATATGCATCTATAGCGGCTTACAAATTACCTGACACCGTTTTGGTAACGGGAACAGTCACAGATGTAAAAGGGAAATTTATTTTAAATAAATTAAAATCAGGAAAATATATTTTGAAATTCAATTTTATCGGTTATAAGGCCAATTCAAAAATTGTTGAAATTAAGAATGCATCTATAAATTTTTCATTACCATTTTATATGACAAGTTCTTCGCTTAATCTTGATGAAGTCGAGATTACGGCAACTCAAAATGAAAAAAAGAAAACCATTGAAAAAACAAAGATTAATGTTTCAAAAAATATTTCTTCCGTTTCTGGTAATATAACCGATGTATTAAAAAGTCAGTCAGGAATTAATATTGACGGAGATAATACTGTATATCTACGAGGAAATAAAAATATTTTAATTCTGATGGATGGTATTCCTACAACAATCTCTGCAATCAATTCTATACCTACTTCTAATGTTCAAAATATTGAAATTATAACCAATCCTGATGTAAAATATGATGCAGAAGGCACAGGTGGCATTATAAATATTATCACAAAAGGAAAAAGCGGTTCAGGTTTAAGCGGTTCTACTACTTTAAATTACGGATTTTATAATAGAATAAATGGAGGATTAAATTTAAATTATCGCAAAGGAATTTGGGGTTTGAGTTTTAATTATAATGGAAAATACGAAAAAACGGATATAGCAAGTAATTTAACTAGACAGTTGTATGGTCAGAATATTCTAATAAAACAAGATATTAATTCCATTCGTACCAATCCGGCACATTTGGCTTCAATGCGGATTTCTGCAAAGCCAAACAAAAAAGAAACTATTGTGTTTGATGTTAAGACCTCTTATGCAAAATTTGATAAAGAACAACATATTTTAGGAAGAGAGATTAATAATAATTCATCTGTTGAGTTTAATAGAATAAATGAAATTCCTTATATAAAAAAAGTTTTTGAAAGTTCATTGACCTATAAAAAAGTATATGAAAAACATAAAAATGAATTATCGTTTAAAGCATCCTATTCACATAGAAAAGGACACAGACCGTCAAATTATTATATAGACAATATTCTATCTCAAAAATCTGAAGCCGGTGGAGGACCAACTTGGTTAACCTTTCAAGCCGATTATCTTAAATCAGTTACTAAAACAGGAAAAATTGAAACGGGAATTAAAGGTTTTTCAAGAAAGAATGCCTTTAGTATGGATTTTTACGATTTAGACAACTCAAACAATTGGATATTAAATCCATCTTTTAGCAACGCCATAGAGCACCAAGAATATATTTATTCTTCCTATTTAATGTATTCCGACAAGACATCAAAGAAAACATTTTTTAAGCTTGGTGCACGTGTAGAATATAATACTTCGGAATTAAATCAGACCTCAACTAATGAGCGTGTTTATAACGAATACTTATTTCCTTTTCCTTTTTTAGTAGTGAAACACAAAATTAACGAAAATCAAAAAATAGCATTAAGTATTAATCGTAGAATTACACGTCCAACGTATCCGCAATTATTTCCTATTTTATATGTGATTGATCAATTGACTTTTGAAATAGGAAATAAAAAATTAAAACCGGAAGTATTAGATAAAGTTGAAATGAATTACTCTTTTATTAAAAATAAATTCCATTTTAACACCAGTATTTATGCAAGTTCAACAAAGGATTTTATTACGCAAGTTTCTTCTCTATCGTCTAACAATTCATCATTGGTTCTGACCTATGTAAACGGGAAAAGGCAAAATAAAATTGGTGGAGATTTTGATTTACGTTATAAATTTAATAAATACATTTCAATAAATTCAAGTTTTTCTGTATTTCAAACTAACTCAACAGGTCAATATAATGGAATTGATTTAAGTACCAATAATCTTGCTTATACTGAGAATTTTAAAACCATTATAAAACCAGACCAGAAAACAGAATTACAAATCTTGCTTAATTATAATTCACCAATTGATTTACCACAATTTAATTTAAGTGAAATATATTATGCTGATATTGCTTTAAAAAGAAAATTTTTTAAAAATAAATTCTCTGTCAGTTTAACATTAACCGATGTTTTTAATACGCAAGATTGGAAAATACAAACCGATAATGTTATCTATAAACTTGATAATTACAGCAAAAGCGAAACCCGTTTGTTATGGTTAGGTTTAAAATATAATTTCAACTCCTATAAATCTAAAAAACCACGCAAAAAAGGAAGTAAGAATAATAAGGGAGGCATAATAAAACTTGGATAATAAAAGTGATGTAATGAAGAAAGTCAAGTATGTAACAGCGCATGTATATCATTGAAAAACAAGTTATTAAATTGAATATTATGAATATAAGGAAAGAGAATAGTAAATTGGAAGTTAGGTGTTTTAAAACGACCAAAACTTCATTCACTAATCACAATTTGTAAACTTTTGAGACAACTCGTTTCATACATATTATTATTTGTATATACGTTGATTATCATCAGCCCGGCTATTCCTATGGTCGATTATGTAGTCAACTATAAGCATATTTCCCAAGATCTTTGTATCAATAAGGACAAACCTTGGATGCACTGCCATGG
>WGDF01000204.1 GCA_015493405.1 Flavobacteriaceae bacterium | reverse complement strand
CTAAACTTTTCTTGAACTATTCCAATATCAAATAGGCTTATCAAAATAATGATGAAGATAAATTGATGTAGAATTCGTCCCATCATAACCATTTTGTGAAGAAAATATGAAGAGCCGGTGTAGATGAGAAATGGAACCAAGAAACTTATTACCATATCTCCGGTCAGTTGTTTGTTTTTTTGTCGGACGCGTCTATAATAAATGACAAATATAACCAAACTGATAATGAGCCATAAACCGGTTATTTGTTCAACTTGCCAAAAATATTTAAAAATAAAACTAAAGGCTTCTTCATAACTACCTTGATTGACTGTTCCGGATAAATGCAGTAAATTATAGATATAGGAAGCTTGACCGAAATGCGCCAAAATTTCAAAGAGCGTTAACATGGAGAGACTCCCAACGATATAACTCATATTCAATAGTAACAGACGACGTAAGGCAATGTGCGTATGCTTCAATAGTAAATTGAATAATAAATATACCGCTATAAAGCTCAAGTAATAAGCCGGATAGACTGCAAATCCAAAAAAAGCAACTAATCCGATTAAGTAGGCAAATTTTACACTAAAAACTTGTTCAGATTGATAGTTTTTGATCAAACGATAAACCAAAAAAATAAAAATTAAGAGGGATTCGTTGTAGGGATAGATATGTCTCAGATAAATAAAATTATTGACCAAGACACTGTAAAACAATAAACCGGTCAAACTCAAAATTTTATCTTGAAAAATTAATTGGAATAACCGGTATAATACGATGAGAATGAGTAGATAGATAAAAAAATTATATCCGAAAACAACATCAAAATTTCGACTTTCGAATAATTCCAGATGCCTGATTTTGGCAGAGAGAAATTGCAATCCGGCCGGAATGGTGTGTAGTAAGATGCTGGCGGGTCGGCCTTGCGCTGAAAAAATCGGATGTATGGCTCCAGACCAATCGCCTTGCAATAAATGCTTTAAAAAATACCAAGTATTCAAATAACGGCGCTCGTCAGGCTCGGTAAAAAAACCTTGATGCATCAATACCAATTTATACAGGTTAACCCAACCAAGCGTTAAATATAAAATGCTGATAACCAATTTGTTTTTAAAATATTTCATCGCTTTATAAATAGTTTAAAAGGATAGAATAACAGGCTACTGTCTAGTATTTGAAATAAAGTCCGAACAAAATTTAAAAAATTCCTACCAAAATGGAAAATATCTAAAGGATTATCAATCAAATCATTGAAAAAAGAAAAAAGATTACTAATTGCAGCACGTTAACGTATCAAATCAAGGATTTTGGTTTGTTTAAAAATTTTATAATCCCGTATATAATCGGTTTCATCAAATCGGGCGGAATTTAATACCAGACACACACTGCCTTGAGAAAAATCTTTTAGTTCGCGCCAAATGCCGGTCGGAATTAACAAACCTTGATCCGGTCTATTTAAATTAATGCTTTTCTTTTGGGTGCCATCATCTAAGATAACCTGAAAACTACCGCTGATGGCTATTAAAAATTCTTGTTGTTTTTTATGCGCATGACCACCGCGATAAGTTCCGGCAGGCACATCGAACAAATAATAAATCCGTTGCATTTTGAAAGGTAAAATGCCATTTTCAACTACAGCCAAATTGCCACGTTGATCTTTTATTTTAGGAATACTGATTAAATGGCATTGCAAAACCGTATTTTGTGTGAAATCAGGTGTGATAAGATTTTCTTTATTCATATCGTAAAGCTTGAATCGGATCTAATTTTGAAGCTTTAAAAGCAGGATATAAGCCCGAAATTATGGCCACTACAAATATAACAAAAAAAGCGATACCGATAGCATTCCAAGGCATACTAAAAGGCATATGCATCAACTTTGACACACCGAATCCTATGGCCAAACCAAAGATGATACCGACAAGACCGCCTAAAAATGTAATCACTAAAGTTTCAATAAAAAATTGAATCATCACTAAAATCCGGTTAGCCCCTAAGGCTTTTCGGACACCTATTTCTCGCGTGCGCTCGGTCACGGAAACCAGCATGATGTTCATCAAAGCGATAGAAGACCCCAAAATGGTGATCAATCCGATAATAAAAGCAAAAATGGTTAAACTTTGACTGACTTTTTTGAGTTCTGCAGCCAGCTTATCACTTCGATTGATGCCAAAATTGTTGGCTTGGGCCGGCGTTAAATTGCGAATGTTACGCATCACAGCTATGGCTTTGCCCACTAAATATTCATATTGTTTTTTATCAGTTACAGCTACGTTTATCGTATAATTTACATTTTTTTGGGGATAAATGCTTCGTGCCAGATTTATAGGGATTAGTATCCGATTATTTTCGCTACCGCCAAAGGTCGCTTGTTTGGCTTTTAAGACACCGATAATGATGAAGCGGTTTCCTTTGATAATGATTTGTTTTTGTATCGGATTGGTTTTGTCAAACAATTCCTTTACTAAATCTTTACCGATTATGGCAAAAT
>WGDF01000203.1 GCA_015493405.1 Flavobacteriaceae bacterium | reverse complement strand
GGTGTGCTGTTAAAACGGCTTTGTCCTTGCAACCATTCGGGTTGTGGTTGGTCAACGGTAAAAGCTATCAAAGCTTGATTGGCGAGTTTTACGGCTTTGCCCCGCGTCAATAAGCGGGTTTGTCCTTGACTTTGTACGCGAACAATCCCTTCAAAACATTTGACTTCAAAAAGGTTCGGACGACTTTTAACATCAAATTGCGTCCCGACCACACTCACCACACCTTGAAGGGTTTTGACATCAAATTGCGAGCCCTTTTGCACTTTAAAAAATGCTTCGCCGTTCAGAGAAAGTCCGCGTTTCAAATGCCATAAAATTTTGTTGTAACGAATACTTGAAGCCGCGTTTAAAATTACTTCCGATTGATCGGGTAAGTTGACGACCAATTGTTGTCCGGCTTGGGATTTGACTTCGATATTTTGAGATTGGATAAAGAAATATCCGCTTAATGCAATGATTAAAACAGCGGCAATACGATACAAAAACCGGTAAGTATTAAGTCGATAAACAGGTGTTTTTTGAGATGCTAAACGGGCTTTCAGATTATGATATATGGCGTCTTGTGAAAATTCGGGGGCTTTAAATTGTTTTGCCGCTTCTACAATTTTCACATTGAGTTCGTAATCGGGCAATTGTTCAAAAGCTTTTTGTTCTGCTTCTGTCAATTCGCCCTTTAACCATTTTTTGATGAGATAATCTTTGTCCATTTTATACCTTAATTCTTTTATACAACAACTCAAAGTGTGTTTTTCCTGAAATTATTTCAATTCTTTGATTTCCGCCTTGATAATTTTAAAAGCCGAATAAATACGATATTCGACCACTTTACGGGTAATATTTAGTATATCGGCTATTTCCTGATGTTTTTTACCTTCCACTTTATTGAGTAAGAAAGCCACACGTTGTTCATCGGTCAATTTACTTAATGCCTGTTGGTATTTTTCATAGAATTCGTGTGTTTCCAAAACGAATTCCGGTGTTTCGGTGTTCTTATGTTTGGGGGCTTCTTGTTGGTATTTTAAAACGACTTTTTCGTGCTTAAACCGGTTGAGCATATTGTTTTTAGCCACCTTGAACAAGAAAGCCCGGGCTTTGTCAAAAGGCACCTTTTTGCATTGATTCCACAATTTGATAAATGCTTCCTGCACCACATCATTCAGGTCTTCGCGCTGCCCGTATTTGTAGTATAAAAAGTCATGCAAATCTTTGGCGTAACGCTCAAAAACTTGTGCAAAAATTTTTTCTATGCAAAGATTTTTAGACATATAATTTAATCGATGGTAATCATAAAGATTTTATAACTGCAAAATTAGGTATTTAATTTTATCTAATGGATTAAAAGTTTGATAATTTGTTAAAGATTTGATAATTAAATAATTACAAGCAATAAATATTTATTTTTGGTATAAATACGCACTCTTATTTTTCACTGAAAAAATCGTATTGTAATCGTATATTTTCGTATCAAATCGTATCAAATTTATTTAAAAATATTAGCAAAATAGAAAGATTTGATGCTAGATGGTCCAGCATTGTAAAACTAGAATATCAAAGTTTAAAACAACTTAAAAATATAGCGATAGTATAGTAAAACAAATTTTAAAAAAGTTAGCAAAGAAAATCTTATTGAGAAATTTGGAATTGGAGCAGGAACTAATAATTCAATAAAATAACAATACTTCATAATATTCCATATATCCCATTTTATTTGAAAGATTTTTACACAGCTTCAAATTTTATATGGAGTGTAAAATTTGAGCTCTATATCGATTTAAATATGTAAAATATCACAAATAATAAGGCCACCCCTTTGGGGTTTAAAGATTTTGTTTTGATTGTTTTATTGCAGTAATGTCAGCCCTTCGGGCTTATTTAGTAAACCCCTGTAAGGCTGTGATACATTTATAGCTAAAACAATAAAAACACACCATTGAACCCCGCAGGGGTGATACATTTATAGATAAAACAATAAAAATATACCATTGAACCCCGTAATTGAACCCCGTAGGGGTGATATATTTATAGTAAATTTATGACGTTAAAAACATAAACCCCATAGGGGTGAAATTATTTAAAAGATAATCGTCATGATTATAACAAATTATTTTTGGACAATTTTATATTCAGAATTGGTATTATGTGATTTTTAAACCTAATTTATTATTAGCCACACAAAACAACAGAGAGTCAAAATTTGTCAGGCAATCAAACATAAAAAGTCTTAAAGGGCTGACATTGATTGTATCCTATATGTCATAATTTATAAAATTGATTTTCAGCGAATGACGAGTTAAAAATAAAATTTTTTCCAAATTTTTCAGGAATTTCAGGTTTAGGGTTGTTATTAGGGTAAAGAAGCGAAAATCAAAACTATGAAACAATCTTACAAATATACGATTTACATCATTCTGATATTACTTACAAGTTGGTCTTGTCGTAAAGAAGTCGTTATTGATGAAAAAGCACCGGACAGTAAAGGCTTTGTTAAAACGGAAAACGTAGCAAAACTAATTAAAAATACAACTTTGCACGATGGTTCTTTTGACAATATTATCGACCATGCCAATAATTTCAGTATCAAAATGCCTTATACGGTAATTGTCAACGGGCAGCAAGTAACGATTAATGATGAAAATGATTTGCAAACCGTCGAAGATATTTTAGATGCATCCGATACCGATACCGACAGTATTGAAATTGTCTTTCCCGTAACCATCATTTTATCGGATTATACCGAAGTAACAATTCATAACCAACATGAGTTTGACCATTACGTAGCCCAATCAACCGGCGAAAACGAACCGGATGATGATATAGAATGTATAGATTTCGTCTATCCGATTACGGCACATGTTTACAATACGGTAACCGAACAAACGCGCAACGTAAATATTCAAAATGATGAAGAATTACACCAATTATTAGACGATTTAGATGACAATGATTTGATCAATTTTGATTTCCCTATTGCTTTGACTTTGTATGACGGCTCACAGATTAGCGTTAATAATATTTCGGAATTGGAAACTGCCATTGAGAATAATCAAGATGCTTGTGACGAAGATGATGACAATGACCACGATGATGACGATTGTGACACATGCACCACGTCACAAATTACGGCAGTGCTGACCGGTTGTCCCGCTTGGACGATTAATGAATTGGAAAGACACGACATCGATTTAGAATCCAATTATACCGGATATACCATGCAGTTTTTTGCCAACGGCGATATCGCTGTAACGCATAGTGGAACGATTACCAACGGCTCTTGGTCAGTCAGTGGCACCGGTTCCAACATTTACTTGTCCATTGATATTACAGCCATTCCCGATTTTAGTGCCAATTGGCATTTAGAAGAAATCAAGCAAGATGGTATGGACAAAAAAGTCAAATTAAAACTGGACGACAACAATAAAATGAAAATAAAGAGCCATTGTCCTTAGTCATAAATCACCCTGATAAAAAATAATAATAAACACTAAATGCAAACCCTAAAAAAACAGAAATCATGAAAACAACATTCAAATTACTCGTCGTATTAGCATTAGTCGCTACTTTTAGCAGCTGTAAAAAAAACAGCAGCCCTGATGCCAAAGCAGATTTTAAAATGCAAGAAAAATCAACGGCTAACCGCAATGCACAAGCCAGAGCCATCGGCAACTTTACCTTTACTAAAGCGCTGGTAGGTGTAAAAAAAGTCAAATTTGAAATGGAACACAACGGTAACGATCAAGACTACAAATACAAAGGTGCTTATACTTTTGACGTCTTAACCGGTACCAGCACACCACCCATTCAGCCGGTAGATATCCAACCGGGGACTTACAAAAAAATCAAAGTCAAAATAGACAATGTCATGCCGAGTGGCAACTCTATTGAAATTGCCGGAACTTATGAAGTAGCAGGAATGTCTTATCAATTTGAATTCACGTCAACTTCCGATCAAGAATACGAAGTAGAAAATCCCAATGGTATCAGTGTCCAACAAGGTCATACCGTAACTTTTGTTTTACAATTGGATTTGCCTTCATTATTTTCCGGTGTAGATTTTGCAACTGCCACAGTCGATACTGATGGTGTGATTAGAATCAACAATACTTCCAACCCCGTTTTACAAGATATGATCGAAAATAACTTTGATGATATTATGGATTGCGAAGGACATGATCACGATGATTAACGTATCACAAACAAACATAATAAACTCAAACAGTCCAATTCAAATTGGGCTGTTTTTTTGCTTGCTTTACAAATAAATTGACTTTGGCATATTATTTGTTCCTATTATATTAATGAAAAAAACATTAACCATATTAATTTTATTAGCCTTAAGTCTCAGTTCTTGTAATTGGTCTTACAGAGATGATGAAGATGCTTATAACAGCCGCGCGAATCTAACTGATTTATTACAATCTTATGATTTATGGTATGTCGATATAGACCGCGCCACCGGTCCCGGCAATGTTTCCTTTATGTCCAAAGCTTTTACAATGAGTTTTATGCCCGATTATGAAGTATTTGCTAATGATAATATGGTGGGCTTGGGTCAAACCGGAAACGGGTTTGGAATTCGTATCGGCACCTATCAAGTCTATAATAGAAATGGCATCCTCAGTATAGTTGATGATTTGGCCGGACAATATGATTTTGAAGTACGCCAATTAAATCAAAATGAAATAAGTTTATATAATAGAGCTGAAGACGTTACTTATATTTTAGTAGGTTATCAAAAATCAAATTTTGATTATGACAAATTATTTTATAATAATGTCACTTATTTTTTACAAGAATATCAGGCTTGGTCCAAAGTTTTTGCCGATGTGGTGAGCCCTTCCGAACCATTCGTTTTAGAAAATCATTTGACCTTTTATGTGGATGGCAACACCAATGTTTTTGAGTCTTCGGAATCTGATCCAAACTTGCCTTTGGCTTCGATCTATTGGGATTACACCGGTACTTATGAGGTTTTAAACACGTCTTATCAAGATGAAAAAGATTTGGTTTTATATTATGATTTGAACAACAGTAGAGAGAAATTTGCTTTAAGCATCATTGATGATCAAACTATTGAATTGCATAATCTGGTAACCGATAATATTTACCGCTTTGAAGGACGGGGCTATATCCAATACAGACCCAAAGCCAAAAGAATAAAAAGAAATTTGCTCAGCAAAACCAATACGAAATATATGAAATTATAAATTTGTGTAGTTAGTTAATTGTTAAGGAAAAGCCCGACTTATTTTGATAGGCCGGGCTTTTCTATATTAAGTTTTGGTGAGATCAGGATTTGACTTCTTTCAGTTTGTCGGCAATAATTTTTTCATATCTCACCGGTTTATGGTCGGCAATCCAAGATTTGTAATCCTTGAAGCCTACCCTGTCTTGATAGTCTTTGCTGACTTCCCAAATATGATCTACAATGCCATCATCCGGAAGTTCTTTGTTAAACAGTTCTTTGAATATTTTAGCAACTCTATTGTCAGTTTTTTTTCGAACTTCTTCATTATAAGCTTCTAATTCCAAGTCAAAAGCTTGTGTATCTTTTTTTAGATATTCATCTAATAATTTTTGTGTTACCATAGAACCATGCTCTTTAGCTGTTTTAATATTGCCTTTGCCGGTAACAGCATTCCCAATGGCAAAAACATTGTTAAAACCGCTGATACGGGAGATGTCATCTTGCCCTTCCGTTTTAATACGATCCCCATCATATGGAATACCTTCTATTTTTTCGGGAATACTGCCAATGGAAGAGATGACTTGCTCGGTATATATAGGAAAAGTTTCCCTTTCAATAGGTACCAATTTACCATCTTCCAAGGTGCGAAATTTTTGTAAAATTAAACCCTCCAACTTGCCGTCTTTTTCAATATATCCCACGGGTGTAGCTTCAGGAATAAAATGAAAATGAAATTTCTTCTTATAATTATCCAAGATGCGTTGCGATACAATCTGAGCTTTTTCACGGGCTTCTTGTGTGCCGCCTTGCGGTTGTTTCAGTGGCATATGTTTGGCTTGACGCCGGTAAATCAAAGTGGCACCTTTCAGACCTAAATCTTCATATTTAAGGCCGAATTGTTCCAGATATTTATCAATACCCTTTTTTTCCATGGCAAATTGGTCTACAACAATATCCTTTCCCAATTTTTCTTTTAAAGCTTTTTCGACCAATTCCATCATAACGATTTTCATCACATCCAAAGAGGCCAAGCCACCGCCAATTACGACTGCACCATCTTTGATATCATAGCGTTTGCCTTTGTAATCCGGTTCGTGATAATGATTATACCATTTGAGTAAATCATTTTGATAGATCAATTGTTTATCTTTAAATTGGTCAATGCCGGGGACCGGTAAAGGTCTGTCTTTCCATGCGCCGTTAGCCAATATGACTGCGGTAAAACCTAAATCTGCCAAATCTTTAAAGGCAAAGTCTCTCCCGATTTTTAAATTTGGAATGAAACGGATAAGGGCTTGATCCAGTTTTTTATCAATTTCGGCTTCTTGTTTGTCTCTCAGATTATGATGCCATTTGGGTAAGCCGTCTTCAAGCTTGCCATAAGGCAAAGCATTTTGATCGATTACAACTGCACGCACTCCTTGGTTGGCAAGCATAGCTGCAGCTTCCGATCCGGATACACTACCACCTATAATAGCCACATAATGACTCTTTTTTTGTGAATGATTTAAATTCTTTTTCCACATTCTCTTTTGATTTTCAATTTGCTGCAAAGATAAAAAAAGCCCCTGATGTTTTTATTTTTTTGTATTTTTAATTTTTATTTATGCTATGTTAAAAATCTATAGTAGTTTATTTTTATTTTTGGTTATGTGGGGACTGAAAGCCCAATCATTTCCGGTAGATACTTTGCAAATTATGTTTGTGGGAGACATTATGAGTCATGGACCGCAAATCAAGGCAGCTTATAATTCACAAACTAAAACCTACGACTACACCGAAAATTTTAAATACCTCAAACCTTTTTTTCAACAAGCGGATTATGTCATTGGTAATCTGGAGACAACCTTGGGCGTTTTACCTTATTCAGGTTATCCCCAATTTAGTGCGCCGCCGGCACTGGCACAAGCTTGTTTGGATGCAGGTATTAATGTTTTAGCGACGGCCAACAATCACGCGTGTGACAAGCATATGTATGGTATTATTCATACTATTGATGTGCTCGACAGTTTACATATACGGCATTTTGGCACTTACCGTCATCAAACTGCTGCTGACCGACTTTCTCCTTTATGGCTGCAAAAAAAAGGCATTCGGTTGGCTTTGCTCAATTATACTTATGGCACTAACGGCTATTCTATTCCACGCCCCACCAAAGTCAATTTGATAGACACTACGGCTATAAAAAAAGATATTCTTAGAGCTCAGCAGAAAGCTCCCGATGCCATTATAGTTTTTTTGCACTGGGGTCAGCAATATCATGACAAACCTTCTACCCGACAAAAGCGTTTGGTTAATTTTTTTCGCAAACATGGGGTTAATATTGTAATAGGTTCACATCCTCACGTGATACAAGCTGTTGATTATGAACGTGATTATATCAATTCAAAAGATTATTTCACAGCTTTTTCTTTGGGAAATTTTATCAGTAATCAACGTAAGTTTCCACGGGATGGTAGCTTGGTTCTCCGTTTAAAGTTTATCAAAACCAAGCAGGGAAAATTGAGTTTGGTGCATTATGATACGTTGCCGGTTTGGGTTTATAAATACCGCCAGCACAAACAATGGCATTATGAAATATTGCCGGTGGAGCAGTTTAAATTGCGCCCTGATTTCTTTGTCAATAATGAAGATTACCAGAAAATGATGCGCTATTATAAGCATTATTTACAACTGATCAATCCATAATATTTTTTATTACATTTGCAGCGTTTATGAAATGGGTGAAAAATATCTTACGATTATTATGGCGTGCTTGGTTTGTTTTGATAGCAGGCCTGCCTAT
Organism: Flavobacteriaceae bacterium; assembly: GCA_015493405.1. Classification (GTDB taxonomy): domain Bacteria; phylum Bacteroidota; class Bacteroidia; order Flavobacteriales; family Flavobacteriaceae; genus WGBX01. The sequence continues at coordinate 5,244 of WGDF01000203.1, read as the reverse complement.
CATTATACTTTCTCCCTTGGTTTATTTGGCTATTGTCTTTGATAGACAAAAATGCTTTACTTGGATGAAACATTTCTGGGGAAGTTGGGTTTTATTTTGGATGGGTTTTCGCATCAAAGTAGATCAACAAGCGCAGATTGACCCAAGCAAATCTTATATTATTATAGGGAACCATACTTCTGTTATGGATATTATGGTCTTGCTCAAAGTGATTTATTTACCTTTTGTATTCGTGGGTAAAGTAGAATTGAGTAAAATTCCGATTTTTGGCTATTTATACAAGAAATCAAATATAATGGTTAATCGCAAGTCGCCTAAAAGTCGCAAAGAAGTTTATGACCAAGTCGTCGATTTTGTAAAAAAAGGCAACAGTGTCGCTGTTTATCCCGAAGGTGGTGTTCCCGATCCTAAATTTTTGTTGGCGCCTTTTAAAAATGGGGCTTTTCGTATGGCTATTGAACACAAATTACCGATTATCCCTATGGTATATCTGGATAATAAGCGCAAATACCCTTACAATGTTTTTCAAGGCAGTCCCGGTAAATTGCGCGTGAAGATTTTACCCTTAATTAAAACCGATCAATTGACCTTAAAAGATTTAGATGATTTACGCAATTACGCCTATAATTTAATGTATGCCGAATTGATGAATGATCAAATCAGTCAAGATTTTTAATATTTTTTTATGTCCTTATTTCAACAACACAGTCTTAGTATAGCACAATTGAAGCATATTTTAGAAAACAATTTACCCGTTCACATATTTGATGTGCGTTCGCAAGCGGATTTTGACCAATGGCATATTCCGGATAGTATTTTATTGCCGGTCAATGAAGCTTTACAGGCGACGGATGCCAATGTTTTTAAGGAATTAACTTTAGTTCGAGACCATCCTGTGGTGGTCGTTTGCCAAGAGGGTTTTTTGAGTCAAAAGGCCATGCAACAATTGCGTGATTTGCATATTGAAGCTTATTCTTTAGAAGGCGGCATCCGGCAATGGACCAAAGTTTGGAATACTGCAGAAATTCAAATTGATACGACCAAAATAATCCAGATAAGACGGGTGGGCAAGGGGTGTTTGTCTTATATGATTATCAGTGATAACATGGCAGTGGTCATAGATCCCGCTCTGTCTTCGGATGTTTTTATAAATTTAGCCACTCAACATCAGGCTCATATAAAATATGTTTTAGACACGCATATTCATGCCGATCATTTTTCAAGAGCTAAAGATTTAGCCAATAAGACCGATGCAGATTTGATGTTACCGGATCAAAATGTTTTGCAATATGACTTTCATCCGCTAAAGGATGGCGATTTGTTGCATTTTGGCCAGACCTATCTCAAGGCTTTGCATACCCCCGGCCATACCGATGAAAGTTTTTCTTATTTATGGCTTGACAAAGTACTGTTTTCAGGTGATGTTTTATTTTTAAACGGCGTAGGGCGCCCCGATTTAAAGTCTGATCAACAGATGGCCATTCAAAAAACAGAAAAGTTATACCAATCCCTACAGAAAATCAAATCTTTACCTGACGAAACTCTCATTTTGCCCGGACATTTTTCAGGAGCCATACGCTTTGATCAAAATATTGTTGGAGACACTCTGATAAATTTAAAAGAGCAATTGGACTTATTAAAATTAAACCAGCCGGATTTTATTCAAGAGATTTTAACTGATATGCCCGATACACCGCCTAATTTTGAAAATATCGTCGATTTAAATATCAAAGGCGAAGCCAACGAAAAAGACTTGTTACAGTTGGAAGCCGGTGGCAATCGTTGCAGCAGTCAAAAATAGCGAATTAAAATTTTGAAAAAATATAAAGTAGGAGGTTTAATATAAGGCTGATGACAATCATACTGCCTAAAGGCGCATAGACTGAAAAATGTTCATTTTGATAGTGAAAATCACCCGGTAATTTGCCGAACCAAACAAACAAATTGCCAAACAGTCCGGTTAAGATACCTATTATTATAAATAATAAGCCGATGCCGATTAATAATTTTGAAACAGGAGTCATTTTATTAAAGTATTTTTAAAAGAGAAATTTACAGAAAATTGCCCTATTTTACAAATTATAATGACCTAAAAAAACCTACCGAAAATCAGCAGGTAGGTTTCATAGTCTTAAAGGAGAAAAAGGCTAGATTATTTAATGCCTAATTTTTTCTTTAAATCTTTAGGTAAAGCATCTTTATGGACAAAAACATCGATTGTTTTGTCTCTAAAATAAGGGTATGAGGCCAAGAAATAACCATTTAAATCATTGTATTTGGTGCCCCAAGAGTTTTTAACCACAAAATATTTGGTGCCTTTTTGATCTTGCACAATACCGACAATATGCATGCCGTGATCATCGGTTGTTTCACCATCTTCAAAAGCTTGTTGTCTTTGTTGCGGTGTAACCCATTTTTCTTTAACCGGTTGATAAAAAGCATTGGGTATTTTTTCGCCATTATCATCAAAAAATAATTCTTTACTTTTTCTGTCTTGCACTGTGCGTTCATCTGACGGCAAAATAGCCAGTCCTTTACGATGAGAAAAACCTTTTTCTGAAACATCGGCGCCCCACGCAAAAGTATAGCCTTTCATTATGGCATCATTGGCCACTTTCATCAATTCATCCAAAGGAATATTATAACTTTGGTGCATTTGCCAGTTATCGGGAATTTCTAAAGCAAAAGCTTTGTAATAAGGATGATGGGTAAATGAAGTTAATTCAACATAATTGTCCATATCCAGCCCCAAATGTTTGGCAAAAGATTTTGGGCTATATGTTTTGCCGTCAGCTTTAAATTTAAAATCTTCTGTATTGTCAGGTACTTCACCCAAATAGGCATCAACTACATCGGTAAATGCTTTTTTCCAAGATTTAGTCAATTTGTGATTTTGAGGTTTTGTTTTCAAAGCGTTAAGCATACCCGTTAAGACCGCTTGCAATTCGGCATGATTGTGTTTTTTACCACCATAAGCCATACCCGGATAGGCATATTCCGGAACGATGCCGTAGTGTCTGATCACCCAAGGAATATCATGAAATTCGCCGCCTTCACCAAAATTGGCATGGCCGTCCATTAATAAATAATTGCGGGCTTTTCCCAAATACGCATTTCTGGCAATCCACATTTCCGACAAATTGTAAGGCGCCTTACCTTGACGTAGTAATTCGGATTCTAAAAATGATAAGCCCGAAAAACTCCAGCAAGTGCCGGTACGATTTTGATTTTTAACCGGTGTCGCATCTAAATGCTTCAGTGTTTTGAAAACGTATTTGCTACCTTTAGTATTGGTAAAGCTCTGTTGGTCTTTTATCTGCGCATTCAAGATAAAGCTGCTGATAAACAATAAGATAAGTAATGATATTCGATTCATATTTTATGATTTTTATTAATTAATTTTAAAATTAAGCATAATTTTTAAAGTATGAGCATCTTTAAATTTATTTTAACATTTTGATATAACTTTGTGTTATCTCATTGGCCTTTACTATAAATTGATTTAATATGGTGATAACCGGTTTTATTAATTTATATGTAATTTTGCATTTTGAAAACAATTTGCATGAGAAAACAAAATAATATGATAGAATTAATGGCACCGGCAGGCAGTTGGGAAGCGCTACAAGCTGCTATAGATAATGGGGCCGATTCCATTTATTTCGGTGTTGAACAGCTCAATATGCGCGCGATGTCCAGCATTAATTTTACCTTAGAAGATTTGCCTCAAGTGGTCGAACGTTGCGAAGCGAGCGGTGTAAGGTCTTATTTAACCTTAAATACCATTGTTTACGATCACGATTTATTAATGGCCAAAAAACTGATTAAAGCCGCCAAAGATGCCGGTATCAGTGCGGTAATTGTCGCTGATCAAGCAGTGATGTTTATGGCCCGTGAGGCCGGATTGGAAGTGCATATTTCGACGCAGATTAACATTACCAATGTTGAGACTTTAAAATTTTACAGTACGTTTGCAGACACAATGGTGCTCAGTCGTGAATTGAGTTTACGCCAGGTAAAACACATTACGCAAGAAATTGAAAAACAACAGATTAAAGGGCCTTCGGGTCGTTTGGTTGAAGTTGAAATTTTTGGTCATGGCGCTTTGTGTATGGCCGTTTCGGGTATGTGTCATATGAGTTTGCATACCTATAATTCGTCAGCAAACCGAGGCGCTTGTAAGCAAAATTGTCGCAAGCCATATATTGTCATTGATAAGGAATCCGGTACAGAATTAGAAATAGACAATGAATATATTATGTCTCCCAAAGATTTAATGGTCTTAGATTTTTTAGACCAAGTTAAAGATGCCGGCGTCAAAGTTCTGAAACTTGAAGGTCGCGGACGCGCACCTGAATATGTGGCCACTACGGTTAAAGTTTACCGTGAAGCCATTGATGCTTTACAGGATCAAAGTTTTACGCCGGAACGTATAGAAATCTGGGTCGAGCAACTGGCACGTGTTTACAACAGAGGTTTTTGGAGCGGGTATTACCTCGGAAAAAAATTAGGAGAATGGACTACGCCGGGCTCACATGCCACTCAAAAGAAAATTTATTTGGGCAAAGCTTGGCATTATTATCCCAAAATACAAGTTGCAGCATTCAAAATGGAAGCCTTTGATTTAAAACAAGGCGATAAAATACTCGTTACCGGACCTACCACGGGTGTTGTTGAGAAAACGATTGATCAAATATATGTTGATGGCATTCCGGTAGCTGAAGCTAAAAAAGGCGCTATTATTTCTATTAAAATGGCGCAAAAAATTCGTCCTGCCGATAAACTATACAAATTGGTGCCTAACGAAGCCATTGCTAAATCATAGATGAATTAATGTTATTTAAGTTATATTTTAAATCAGCATTGTTTAATCATTTTTATATTTAACAATATTTCATTATTAAATCCAATAAACCCCGTAGGGGTGATATATTTGTAGTATATATAAATGAATAAAATCCAATGAACCCTGTAGGGGTGATGTATTTGTAGTAATAAATGAATTAAATTCAATGAACCCTGTAGGGGTGATATATTTGTAGTATATAAATGAACAAAATCCAATGAACCCCGTAGGGGTGATATATTTGTAGTATATAAATGAACAAAATCCAATGAACCCTGTAGGGGTGATATATTTGTAGTGTATATAAATGAACAAAATCCAATGAATCCTGTAGGGGTGATATATTTGTAGTATATAGATGAATGAAATTCAATGAACCCCGTAGGGGTGATATATTT
>WGDF01000202.1 GCA_015493405.1 Flavobacteriaceae bacterium | reverse complement strand
GAATACCTCCGATTGATTACCGATGAAATGCTCCCCAAAATAGCTGAAGAAAAACTGGCAGACTATATTGATGTATTCTGTGAAAAAGGCTATTTTACTGCAGAAGAAACCCAAACTATCTTACAAGCCGGACGCCATTACGGCTTAAAGCCTAAAGTCCACGTCAATCAATTCAACAGTATTGGAGGCATTCAAGTTGCGCTTAAAAACAAAGCGATTTCCGTTGATCATTTGGAAGTGATGACGCCGGAAGATTTTAAAGTTTTATCTCAATCGCAAACGATAGCCACTGCACTACCCGCTTGTAGTTTCTTTATAGACATTCCTTATGCGCCTGTCAAGCAAATGATTGATGAGAACATAGCCGTTGCACTGGCTACTGATTTCAATCCGGGTTCTACACCGAGTTTTAATATGAATTTTGTTATTTCTTTGGCGTGCATCAAGCAAAAATTGAGTCCGGAACAAGCCCTCAATGCCGCAACAATCAATGCCGCTGCTGCTTTGGAATTAGCAGACCAATCCGGAAGCATTGCAGTTGGCAAAAAAGCCCGATTACTTTTATTAAAATCATTTATCAAATCTTATAAAGAAATACCTTATTTCTTCGCTGTCAATCCGGTAGAACGCATGTTTTATTAAAATTTGATAAAAAATTAAAAAAAAATTAAAAAAATTAGGATAAAGATAAAAAAAGCTTACCTTTGCCGTATTAATAAATTAAATTACAATAATGAAAACAGGAACAGTAAAGTTCTTCAATGAAACCAAAGGTTTTGGTTTTATCATTGAAGACGATTCAAACACAGAGTATTTTGTACACGTTACAGGATTAATTGATGACATCCGTGAAGGTGACAAAGTTGAGTTTGAACTCAAAGAAGGTAAAAAAGGATTGAATGCAGTAAATGTTAAGCAAGCTTAATATTTATTGAATAAATTTTTTACTAGCCCGTCGCAAGACGGGCTTTTTTTGTTTTTAAATTCCCGATATACTAAGCATAAACAAGATTTGTAATAGCTTTTTTCGATTATAAAATATTACTAATCAGACTATTAAGTATATTCCTGCCAAATCTTAAGATATTGTTGTGCTACTGTCTTATAATTATGGTGCTGTTCTATAAATTTTCTAGCCCGTTTAGACAAGGCCAAAATCTTTTCGGGATGCGCAATCAAATCAGTCAATTTTGCTACCAAATCATCAACATTGGGCAAAACATTAACTGCCACCGGTGCTACCAAATGATAATAATCTTCGAATTCTAGTTCCGCTCCGGTCAATACGCATTTCCCTTGAGCCATAGCTTCCAACGCATTGTATCCCTGATCATAGGAATACAATTGATCGATCAAAATATGGGCATCATTATATTTTTGAATATAGGAGGCATAGGGTAAATTTTCGGCTAAAATAATTTGCACCTTATCCGGATAGTCCGTTTCAATAATTTTTAAGGCTTTCAGAATAATATGACTCCCCTTTTTATAATAGCTCAGCCGATTTATACCAAAAAATATATTTATTTTATCGGTAATAACCGGCGGATTATAAAGAATTCTATCTGTATTAACGGGATTCGGAATTAAATTCGTTGCTTTGGAATGATGCCAATATGGAATGGCATAATCTAAATCCGAAGGAATGATAGCTTGAACCTTTTCTACAACATAATCATGCAGTTTTTTATAAGCCGGCGTTAAATATTTGTATGAAAAAAACGCTTCTTTTTTTAAAGCCGCATTTTCTTTAAAAGGATTTAAAATGGAATACCGCATTTTTCCGGTATTATAATAATCTATAATATGATGATCTTCACCGCAAGCCGATAAAAAAGCAGCTTTATTTTGACCGAAAATCTGCCGGTAAAACTTTATTTCATCATTAGGGTAAATGCCGAAAGCATCTTCATTGATCAATTGAACCACATCAAAATCTTTTAAATCAGGAGTAATTCGTTTGAGATTTTTATAAACTTCTTTCTTAAAAATATTATAATCGGTTAACCTAAAAACCAATTGTCCCAATTTGTTTAAGCCATAATTTTGAGACAGCGTAGACGCGACATTAATATCAGATGGATATTGTTTAAAGTCATCACCTGTTGCCACCAATAGAACTTGATGTCCCCAATATTCCAATCCTTCTTTTAATGAATTATGCAACCGGCTATATTCGCCCAATAATAAAATTTTCATACAAACAAAGATATAAATAAATGACAAATAGAGCATAAAAGAATCAAAATTAGTCTTAAAAGAAATTATAAAAAGAAAGAAATAATGCAAAATGCTCTTAAGTAAAATTGATGCCATTTTATTCAGTAATAAAGGGATAATATAAGGGAATTTCAGGGCTTTATTAAGCGCCAAAAAGACTTAAAATCCAAAAAAATGATGTATATTTGTAATAAGAAATTTCTTAGAAAAATGATAATTTTATGAGCGAAGCAAATAAACAAAAACAAAGTTATTCAGCAGATAGTATTCAAGCCTTAGAAGGGATTGAACATGTGAGAATGCGCCCTTCTATGTATATAGGAGACATAGGTGTGCGTGGTTTGCACCATTTAGTTTACGAAGTAGCAGATAATTCCATAGATGAAGCTATGGCCGGTCATTGTGATCGTATAGAGGTTGTTATTTATGAAGACAATTCCGTTTCAGTAAAAGATAACGGACGCGGGATTCCCGTAGGTATGCATAAAAAAGAAGGCGTTTCTGCCCTTGAAGTTGTAATGACCAAAATTGGAGCCGGTGGCAAGTTTGATAAAGATTCTTATAAAGTATCCGGTGGTTTACATGGTGTCGGTGTATCGGTTGTCAATGCGCTTTCCGATCATGTTTTGGCACAAGTTTACCGCGAAGGTAAAATATGGCAACAAGAATATGAACGTGGTAAAGCTATTTATCCGGCAAAAATTGTCGGCGAAACCACTGAAACAGGTACTTTTGTCAAATTTCATCCCGATAGCGAAATCTTTAAACAATCCATAGAATTCGATTATGAAACTTTGGCGCTTCGGATGCGTGAATTGGCATTCTTAAACAAAGGTATTACCATTACCATAACCGATCAACGCCAAAAGGATGAAAAAGGCGCATTCTTGCATGATGAATTTTTGAGCAAAGAAGGCTTAAAAGAATTTATAAAATTTTTAGATGCGCATCGTGAACCGATTATCAGTGATGTCATCAGCATGGAAGGCGAAAAAAACGGCATTCCCGTCGAAGTTGCTATGATTTATAATACTTCTTATACTGAAAATATTCATTCATACGTCAATAATATCAACACGCATGAAGGTGGCACACATTTATCAGGATTTAGACGTGGATTGACCGGAACTTTAAAAAAATACGCCGAAAAATCAGGTATGCTCGATAAATTGAAATTTGAAATTTCAGGAGATGATTTTCGCGAAGGATTGACCGCTATTATTTCGGTTAAAGTCGCTGAGCCGCAATTTGAAGGACAAACCAAAACTAAATTAGGAAACAGAGAAGTCAATGCCCCCGTTAGTCAGGCCGTATCTGAAATGTTATCTAATTATCTAGAAGAAAATCCCAAAGATGCCAAAATAATAGTTGAAAAGGTCATCTTGGCAGCACAAGCACGTCACGCAGCTAAAAAAGCACGTGAAATGGTGCAACGCAAAACGGTTATGGGCGGTGCCGGACTTCCCGGGAAATTGTCTGATTGCTCGGAAACAGATTCTGAACGTTGTGAAATCTTTCTCGTTGAGGGAGACTCTGCAGGTGGAACTGCCAAACAAGGACGTGATCGTAATTTTCAAGCAATTCTACCCTTACGCGGAAAAATATTAAATGTTGAAAAAGCTTTACAGCACAAAGTATTTGACAATGAAGAAATTAAAAATATTTTTACGGCATTAGGTGTAACCATTGGAACTGAAGAAGATGCTAAGGAATTGAATCTTGAGAAGTTACGTTACCATAAAGTAATCATCATGACGGATGCCGATGTTGATGGTAGTCATATTTCTACTTTGATTTTGACCTTCTTTTTCAGATATATGAGAGAATTGATAGAAAACGGTCATGTTTATATTGCGACCCCCCCACTTTATCAAGTCAAAAAAGGTCAGAAAAAAGCCTATGCTTGGAGTGATGAAGAACGCGACAAACTTTCGGAAGAATTTGGACAAGGTGCTCATGTACAACGTTACAAAGGTTTAGGTGAGATGAATGCGATTCAATTATGGGAAACGACGATGAATCCCGACAGTCGTATTTTAAAACAAATCACCATTGATAACGGAACGGAAGCCGATCGCGTTTTCTCTATGCTAATGGGTGATGAAGTCCCACCGCGTCGTGAATTTATTGAAAAAAATGCCGTCTATGCTAATATAGATGCTTAAACCTATCTAAAAGAAACGCCTTAAAATAATGGTCTAAATATTTTAGCCATTATTTTAAGGCATTTTATTTAATACGACTATGCACATCGTCCCAATCTTTATTGAAGGTTTTTTTGCTTTTCTTTTATTACTATGGCTTATTCCTTCATTTGTATATGATAAAATATGGGACAACATTCTTGAATATAAAGCCCATAAAATTTTCAAACCAGAATGGCGCACTATTTTAACAGAAAAAGTCCGATTTTATAGAAATCTATCTCCCCGTAAAAAAAAGGAGTTTGAGAAACGTTTGACTGAATTTCTTATCAATTATAGAATCAAAGGAGTCGAACTCCCTTTAACCGATCTTGATAAAATTCTAGTTGCCGCCAGTGGTATCATCCCTGTTTTTGCATTTCCAACATGGTATTATAAAGATTTGAAAACTATATATTTATTTCCGGACGCCTTTACCTTTAAACACCCTTTAATACCTGAAGGGACAAAAGTTAACGGTCTGGTGGGATATGGTCAAATGAAAGATAAAATGTATCTATCCTTAAAAGCCTTAACTGAAAGCTTTGAAAAAGATCAAGACCAACAAAACACAGGCATTCATGAGTTTTTACATCTTATTGATATGGAAGATGAACAAGCTGATGGCATTCCTGAAAGTTTGATGCATCAAACTTATATCAAACCTTGGAGAGAACTCATCAAAAAGGAAATTGAACGAGTCTGTCAAGATGATTCTATCCTAAACGATTATGCATGTCAAAATGCCGCTGAATTTTTTGCTGAATCCGGAGTCGCTTTTTTTGAAAATCCCAAAATATTGCAAGAAAAACACCCTGAATTATATCAAATGTTGGTTCGGATTTTTATGCAAAAACCATCTTAATTTTTTTTATTATTATTGCATATAAATCTTTTTAAAAATGGCTCAAAAGAAAAAAACTTTAAACGATCTCAGTGATTTGGCATCTTTTGCATATTCAACCAATCCCGATTACAAAGCTTTTGAAAATGAAGATGTCAAATCTCCACCACCGCAACAACAATATTTGGAAGCCCACTTTTCAAAAAAAGGACGTGGAGGTAAAATCGTTACGGTTATTAAAGGTTTTGAAGGATCGGATTCTGAACGCAAAAAGCTAAGCAAGGAACTGAAAAATAAATTGGGGGTCGGCGGTAGCGTTAAAAATGAAGAAATCATTATTCAGGGTAATAACCGAGATAAAATCGTTCAGATACTTAAAGATAAAGGTTTCAAAGTGAAAAAAATCGGAGGCTAACATAAATATTGTTGAAATGATACAAAAAAAGCTGCCTGTGGGCAGCTTTTTTTTAAATGATCTAAAAAGATTAGGAGTGACCAAAAGCCACAATTCTTAAAATTTTAATATTCAATACCAACCAACGCCAAGCTTGCCAGATCAAGCATTTACGCATGAAACGGGTAAAACCGGTTGGAATAGTAGCGTAGGAAAATTCATTATACCCCCGCGTTATTCTTCTTAAATATTTTTTATTATCCATAATTTAATAATTTTGTTTATAATATAATTTTGTTTATTCGGGTAACAACCACCAGAAAGGATAACCTTTGGCTTTATGTAAGAACATATAGTGCATAAACCATTTGAGCCAATGTCCGGCCAATCCAGGTTCGCCAACTGTGTAAGTTAAAGAACGACCGAATTCAGGATATTTTTTCCAATCTTGAACAATAGGAAAGACGGTCATCGTGGCAGCCATACCATTGGTCATACCAAAACCGGCAGAAACGATACAAGCAGCTCCCATTTTAGACATCGAAGCTTTGTGTTTTAAATTATCGAGTTTTCTTTTACCCTTCACTACGTCTCTAATATTCTGAGCGACTACTTTACCCATAACGCCTGAAGGCATACCTGTTCGTGGCGGAGCCGGAACAATAGTTGTGCCGTTAGGCGACGTAAATGGTTTGGAAATAGTATGAGGTGGTGCAAAAGCGATTCCCGGTGCAAAAATATTTTTATACTCGGGATGCTGAATGGTTTCGGGCCAATCTTCGGCAGACCATTCTTCATAAGGTTTTTTGGAATAATCTGCATCAACAATCATAAAGCCATTGGGCTTAAATAACTTATCGGTGATCTCAGCGCCATCCTTATCAAAAGCTTTGAATCCGGGGCCTGAAAATGCCGGAATGAGCATGGCAAAATCGTAAGGGAGGGTCTTAAATTCACCTTTAAGATTTTCATAATGAATATTTTCATCATCAACCTTTTTAACACCGGCGCGTTTAACCCAATTGATTTCTCTTTCTGCCAAAAAGGATTCCGCAAAAATTTTAGTCGGTGTAATATAGCCGTTACGTTTGATATAAGCGCCGCCCATAGCAAAGTCTCCTACTTCATACTCATTGGTAATGTAAGTAATATTGGCGCGGTCGGACAAACCGCGACGGTCTATCTCATGGAATACATTTAAAATATATTCAAAAGCTGCCCCTTGACAGGTTGCGCCCGGATGACCGATACCAATCACGATATTTTGATTTTCGCCGGCTTCCATTTTCTTGATGGATTTTTGCAATTCCGACCAAGCATGTGAAGCATGATTAAAATTACAAACTGAAACCGTATGGTTGTGCTCTGGTCCTAAACCTTCCGTCTTGTCGAAACGCAATTGTGGCCCCGTAGCATTAACCAAATAGTCATAATCAACGACTTCCTTTTGGCCTTCTTTACCTTGCCCTACATATTCAATAGTAACATAGGGTTTATCTGCTTCCGATCCACCTTCTGGATGAATGGTTAAGGCTTTGGCTCGTTTAAAATTAATGCCCCATTTTTTGTATTTGGGTTCTAATTTGAATCTTATTTGCTCCGGCGTCATACGACCGACACCAACCCAAATATTGGAAGGAACAAATTGATAATACTCATTGGGTGAAATGACGACAACCTCATGAGATTTGTTTAACCACTTTCGCATATAAGCGGCGGTGGTATGTCCGGCAATACCCGAACCTAGAACTACAATTTTTGCCATATTTAAAGTTATTTTATGTTTATTCGGTTACAAATATAACATAAAAATGATAAAAATCACGAAATATGTGTGCAAAATAATTCATGCAATTCAATGTGTAATATTAGTTACATAATTTAAAGTTTAATTTTTAAAATATTATCATTTTATGAGCAGATCCACATCAATAATTTGTATTAAGCCTAATGATATAACTAAAATATTTACAATCATGTAAAATAAATCTCTCAAAAAAAATCAGCTGAAATTTTCAGCTGATTTTTTTATAATAAATTTAATGTATATATCTATTTATAGGATTAACATAGAATCGCCATAAGAATAGAAGCGATATTTCTCTTTAATAGCTTCTTGATAAGCATCCATAATTAAATCGTAACCTCCAAAAGCGGCAACTAGCATCAATAAAGTAGATTT
>WGDF01000201.1 GCA_015493405.1 Flavobacteriaceae bacterium | reverse complement strand
ATTCACCAACAAAAATCACCCTTTTTAAATGCAACCTCTTGGGAATTGAATCGGCCATTAGATTTGAATGCTATGAATCAGGCTGCCAAGGTGCTTCTATCTTATACTGATTTTAAAAGTTTCTCAAAAACGCATACTGATGTCAAAACTTTTATTTGCGATGTGCAACAAGCCGAATGGCAAGTAGTGAATCATCAGATTGTTTTTAAAATTTCGGCTGATCGTTTTCTGCGCAATATGGTTCGCGCCATAGTCGGGACATTGATTCAAGTGGGCTTGCATCAATTGTCCTTTGACGATTTCAAGCAAATCATTGAAGCACGTGACCGTAACAGGGCAGGCTTCTCTGTGCCTGCAAAAGGTTTGTTTTTAACTGAAATAACGTATCCCCAAAAAATTTTTACAGCTCATGGAAATGATTAAACACGCTTTAAGCGGCATGATAACCGGTATTGTTTTATTAGGACTAATTGTCCTTATTTTTAGACGTCAAGAGGACAAAAGACGTCGAAAAAAAGATCAAGAACAATAAATTTTGCTCTTATTTGACTCAAATAAATAATCGGCTTAACGTCCGGTCTTGATAATTTGAAACTTATTTTTAAGCTTCAAAAATTGTTTTTCATATAGTTCAAATGATAGACTTGCCAAGGCTAAAGTTATGATAATGTCTAAAGGCAGTTTAATCCAATAATGAGCTTGCAACCAAGGCAAACGAGCCAACAAATCAATCACCATGGCGTTGTATAAATAAATGCCGTAAGAAATTTTACCCAGATAATTGAACCAATGATTCTGTTTGACCCAACTAAAAACAGGATTGTCATCAAAAATAAAAAACAAGAGTAAAAAAATCAACGGAATACTAAAAACATATTTTTTGAGTGTGGCATTGTATAAAGTTGTGTAATCTTTACTATCGACTATAGTCATCAAAAGGATAAAACCGAGCCCTACCAAAACATAAATGAATGTCGGCAAATGAAATTTCAACGGCTGATTAAAATGTTGTAAAGCCAACAAGCCGCCTATGGCCAATAAATCCATTTGACTCAAAGTGTGCATATAAATATGCATCCAATTATTGGGCACCGTTTTTGTGATATAGAAACGGTAACCAATGGAAAATAAAATAATCGTCCAAAATAAATACTTCAAATATTTAACCGGTATCAAACCAACCAAAAAAGGAATAAATAAATAAAAATGCTCCTCAATACTGATAGACCAAAGCGGATTTAAGGAAGCTAAAGTCCACGCATTTTGTTTAATCATTTCAAAATTTCCCCAGAAATAGAGAAATTTATCCCACGCAACCGGCGTTTGTTGCTTTTGCAAAAAAAGAAAACTTATGAGGATAATCAAGTAATATAAGGGAAAAATACGTAAAAATCGCCGGATATAAAAGTCTTTGAGATGTATTTTTCCACTCGCCTCTTTTTCTACTAAAAGTAGATAAATAATCAAGAATCCACTTAAAATAAAAAAGAAATCAACAGCTACGGGTAAGTTGTGCAAAAACATTTTGAAGGGGGTATCAAACTTGTAATGATACCATTGCGAACTGTGAAAAATCAAAACAGCAAAAGCAGCTATAAATCTTAGGGCATTTAAGCCTTTGAAATAAACTTTTTTAGGCATCTTGATTTATTTTTGACTTTGTTTGAACAATTCATCTTTCTCAGCCTGCGTCAAGCTGTCATAGCCCGACCGGCTTATTTTGTCTAAAATAGGATCAATCTTATTTTTGACTTTAGCTGGTTGTTGTATCTTAGACTTCAACGCATTTTGTTGCCTGATCTTTTGTTGTTGCGCCAGGAGAAAAAATATAAACCCCGCTGTTAATCCGCCCAAATGTGCAAAATAACCACCGGGATTACCCAAGGGTATTTGCAATAAATTAAATAAAATCACAAGAATCAAAATATGTATTAATTTAAAAAAGCCTAAAAAACGAATCTTGATCTGATATTGCGGCATCAATAGAGAAATATAAGTCATCACGGCCATCACGCCGGCTGAAGCCCCCAATAATGAACCTTTGAAGACATAAAAATCAGAGAAAAAACGGTAGCTTAATTCAAAAAATAAAGCCCCGAAAAGGAGACCGGCGCCATAAACCTGCACTAAAACTTTTTCACTTTTAAAATCGAGTAAAATACTGCCAAAATAAAAAAGTAATAACATATTGAAAAAAAGAGCCAACAGACCTTGATGAAAAAAACCGTAAGTCAAAACCGTCCACCAATGAGTGCCAAGCTTGTCAAAATCATAGGGCAAAGCCACAAATCGAAGTGAAAAAGCATTAAAAGCAATGAGAATTTGCGCCAATAAAAACAAAACCAGATTACTGATAATAATCAAATTCAAATAATCTTGATGTTTCAGATATTGCTCTATTTCTTTTAAGCGCCTCATTTTAATGAATCACAATTTTAATACCAACGTGGGTAATCATTTTTACGCCAAATTTTCATCAAAATATATCCCACTAAAGCACCACCGACATGAGCCAT
>WGDF01000200.1 GCA_015493405.1 Flavobacteriaceae bacterium | reverse complement strand
ATTATACACAAATATAGCTATAAATTTTTTGGGCGTCCCCAAGGCGCTCCAAAATTATATCTGATAAGGTTTTCTTTTTTTTTTGCTATTAACCCGCAATATTCATATAAGAACGCAGTGAATTATATGAATCAGCCCCGACTTTCGTCGGGGGGATAGGCAGAAATACCTCAAATTTTGGGATTTTCAAATCCCCAAATTTGTTGGTATTATTTAGTTGCATAAAATTCTATGAATTTTTCGGGTTAATCCCGTATTTGAAATCTCTGCCAAGACCTACTAGGTTTTTAAAACCTAGTAGGTCTGATTCAATTTTATCTCTGCTGTCAGAATCAAGTATATTTATTATCGTAGAAGCATATCGTGTAGAACATCGGTCATTTAACACCGGAGTCATTCGATGGTGGCTAAGCAAATCCGAAGCCAATTTTGTAGAAGTCAGCTTAGTATTTTGATAAAATAAACCGCACGATGCAAGCGTGCTATGAAAAAATAGACTAGTTAGGTTTTCAAAACCTGATAGGTCTTAAAAATATACCGCCGGTGGCAGAGACACCGAAGGAACCTGGAAGCTTGAGCTTTAAACAATAAATGTATTAGTTTGAATCTTAAAAGTCTATTGTTTTGAAAGATGTTAATTACTAACAATATAAAAAGACCTAGCAGGTTGGTAAAACCTACTAGGTCATAGGAATACAATAGACCTGTCAGGTCTGAAATACTTCAATTCATTTACCCAATTAACCAAGTCATTGAACACCCGATATCCAACATCAAAGCACAAAGCATTTTACAAAACTTAACTTTCAACTTTTGGTCACTGAGCTTGCCGAAGTATCAACTTTCAACTCATTTCATCAATTCCAAACTACGCTTGATAAATTGCGTCAATGCTTCGCCTTTGAGCAAGTTTTGTGACAATTTTGCCAAATCCAACGCTTGTTGTACATATTCAGCTTGTTTTTTCTTTGCCTTAAGGATTTTTTCCATCCAATCGCTGTTGGTATTGACAATCAAGTTGTACATACCGGGGAAATCATTACCGCCAAACATCGCGCCACCGGTTTGTTGCATTTCTTTAAAGCGTCGCATAAATTCGGGTTGGGTGATGATAAACGGAGCTACATCGGCATCCAAGGGTTCCAACTGAACAGTAAACTGTTCTGACGGAATATTTTTATTGATGATGTCTTTGAGTTTTTCTTGTTCCTCATCCGATAATTTGGATACTTTGGTCTCGTCTTTCTTAATCAAATTGTCGATGGCATCGGCATCCACACGGGCAAATTTGACCGGTTGTTTTTGGTCGGACAATTCGCTATGATCCATTTCCAATTTTTGTATCAAATGCGCCACAATCGGTGAATCGAGCAGCAATACCAAATAGCCTTTTGTTTTGGCTTCTTCGATATAGGCGTGTTGTGCTTTGGCATCCGAAGCATAAAGCGCCACAATGTTTTTATCCTTGTCGGTTTGTACCGGTTTGATTTTTTCAATTAGCTCGTTAAAAGTGTAGTACTTGCCATCAACATCGGGGAACAGGTAAAAATTAAGGGCTTTTTGATAAAACTTCTCATCGGATAGCATGCCGTATTCGATGATGATTTTAATGTCGTTCCATTTTTCTTCAAAACCTTTACGGTCATTGTTAAACAAGCTTTGCAATTTGTCTGCGACTTTTCTGGTGATATAACCGGAAATCTTTTTGACGGCGGTATCGGCTTGCAGATAACTACGTGAGACATTAAGGGGAATATCAGGCGAGTCGATAACGCCACGCAACATTTGTAAGAAATCGGGAACGATACCTTCTACGTTGTCGGTTACAAACACTTGATTTTGATAGAGTTGAATCCTGTTTTTAGTGGGGTCAAGATTTAGGTTCAATTTCGGAAAATATAAAATTCCGGTCAAATGAAACGGATGATCCACATTCAAATGAATATGAAATAAGGGCTCGTCAAAGGAGTTGGGATAAAGTTCGTGATAAAAATTTTTATAATCTTCATCAGTTAATTCCGAAGGTTTTTTAGTCCAAGCCGGTTGGGTATTGTTGATGATATTGTCAACAGTGATTTTTTTTGGTTCTTCTTT
>WGDF01000199.1 GCA_015493405.1 Flavobacteriaceae bacterium | reverse complement strand
GTTTGACATCATGATAAGATAGCGCCAAACTTTTCAATATTCATTACAATAATACTATTGGAAAATATAAAATCAGCATTTCCACATTTTTCACTAACTTTGCATCAGTATTTTCAAACTATCTTTATGGATTTTTTCAAATTTCTCGTGAGTAAAACCTTTTTAAAAAATTTGGTTGCTGCTATTATTTTATTGGTACTGATTATTTTTGGTCTAAAAATTTATCTTGATAGCTATACCCATCACAATGACTACCATTTGGTCCCCGATTTGACTAATAAATCCTTTGAAGAAGCCAAAAAAATATTGGGAGACAGACAAATGCAAATAGTCATTATAGACACGGTTGATTACAATCCTAAATATAAAAAATATGCCATCGTAGAGCAGAATCCAAGAAAGGATGACAAAGTCAAAGTAGGTCGTAAGATCTATGTCAAAATCAATAATAATGCATATGCTAAAATATCATTTCCGAAGGTTATTGGCAAATCGCGGCGTCAGGCATTGAGTTTACTCAAAGCATCGGGATTAAGAGTGGGTAAAATCACAACACAACCCTATTTTGCCGAAATTGTTTTAAAAGCCATTCATCAAAAGGATACTTTAAAAAACGGGGCAAAAATTCCTAAAAATTCTGTAATTAATTTGATTATAGGAGATGGTAAACGTGCTGTTGACGAAGATAATCAGCAAAATAATACAGAGTCATCAGATACCCAAAAAACCGATGCCGATATACAAAAAACCTTAGACGATGTCCTTGGAAAATAGTCAATTACCAGAAGAAGAAAAACTCTTTGAACACTTTTCTTTTACCGTTGACAAAGGGCAAGGCAGTGTCCGTATCGACCGGTATTTAACCGATAAAATTGAAAATTTAACCCGTAATCGCATTCAAAATGTCGCCAAAGCCGGCGGCGTGTTAGTCAACGGCAATCCGGTAAAACCCAATTACAAAGTCAAGCCGCTTGACGAAATTAAAATTGTTTTACCCTACGCACCTTACGAAAATTTACTGGTACCGGAAAATATCCCACTCGATATTGTCTATGAAGATGACGATGTTGTGGTAGTCAACAAACCTGCCGGTATGGTAGTCCACCCCGGACACGGCAATTACAGTGGGACTTTACTCAACGCCTTGATTTACCATTTTGAAAATTTACCAAAAAATTCCGATAACCGTCCCGGATTGGTACATCGCATCGATAAAGATACAACCGGATTATTAGTGATAGCCAAAAATGAGAATGCTATAACCAAATTAGCCCGACAATTTGCCGATAAAATATCTAAACGTAAATATATTGCCTTAGTTTGGGGAGATTTACCTGATGATAAAGGGACCATAGAAGGCAATTTAGCACGCAATCCTAAAAACCGATTGCAAATGATAGTATTTCCGGATGGTGAAACCGGTAAACATGCTGTAACACATTACAAAGTTTTGGAACGTTTCGGTTATATAACTTTGGTCGAATTGGAATTAGAAACCGGTCGTACGCATCAAATCAGAGCGCATATGAAATACATTGGACACCCCTTGTTTAACGATGCCCGTTATGGTGGTGATAAGATTTTGAAAGGAACCACATTTACCAAGTATAAACAATTTGTTGATAATACCTTTAAAGTCTTACCACGTCAAGCTTTACATGCTAAAACCTTGGGCTTTATACATCCGTCAACAGGAAAATTTATAGAATTTGACAGCCCAATACCGGATGATATGCAACAAGCCATTGAACGTTGGCGGAACTATGCCAAACATAAGAAAGACGTATAATGTCATAAAAACCAAAGTTATAGGATTATTTGATTCGCGAGTCGGTGCTGTTAGTATTTGGCAAGTGATTCAAAAAGTTTTATTAAACGAACATACTATATTAAGTCGGCTATTAAACCGGCGGACTTACAATATCGGTTTGTAAGCCTTGAATGTTCAACAAACTCAGCATTATTTTTATGCCAATAAAAGTCTAATGACGGTTCAACCATTAAAAAAAATCCTAAAGAATAATTAAAAAAGTTTGATTTTTGAATGTTAATGGCTTTCTTTCTATCCTTGAAAAAGTAATGCAGGCGGATGTCGGGACTTAAACAGGATATTGTTTTTATCATTTACTACATGATATAATGATGTGTTAATCATTAGTTTTACATTATCGAAATTTTGTTAATTTTAACCAACAATCAACCGGCAAAGAAAACATGTGTGATTTAGGAATATATTTTATCTTCTTTTTTAATTACATAGGTCGTCTTTAAGCTTAAAGACGACC
>WGDF01000198.1 GCA_015493405.1 Flavobacteriaceae bacterium | reverse complement strand
GTCGCAGACCAAAACCAAATTGGGTTCAACCGATATGGGAGAAGGTATGCCTTCGGTAAGGACTTATATCAATGATTTTGTAAAAAGGGAATTGGATAACTATTTACATAAAAATCCTGATACCGCTGAAGCCATTTTGCAAAAAATAGTGCAAGCCGAACGCGAACGAAAAGAATTGTCCGGCATCAGAAAATTAGCACGAGAACGGGCTAAAAAGGTCAGTTTACACAATAAAAAACTACGTGATTGTCGGGTACATTATAACGATTTGAAAAAAGAAAATCGCTTGGAGAGCACTTTATTTATCACTGAGGGCGATTCGGCAAGTGGTTCAATAACCAAATCTCGAAATGTAACCACACAAGCCGTATTTAGCTTGCGCGGTAAACCGGTGAATTCGTATGGACTGACTAAAAAAGTTGTCTATGAAAATGAGGAGTTCAATTTATTACAAGCGGCTTTGAATATTGAAGACGGTCTCGAAAATTTGAGATACAATAATATAGTTGTAGCCACAGATGCCGATGTAGATGGTATGCACATTCGCTTACTCTTATTGACCTTCTTTTTGAAATTTTTTCCGGAACTTATCAAGGAAGGCCATCTTTATATCTTGGAAACGCCTTTGTTTCGGGTTCGAAATAAGCAAGAGACTATTTACTGTTACAGCGAAGAGGAAAAACAGGCAGCTATTTCCAAATTGAGCAAACGTGGCAAACCGGAAATTACCCGTTTTAAAGGTTTGGGAGAGATATCACCGAATGAATTTAAACATTTTATTGGCAAAGATATTCGTTTGGAACCGGTGATGATGGAACTGGATTTATCCATAGAGGAGCTGCTAAATTTTTATATGGGCAAAAACACACCGGACCGGCAACGTTTTATCATTGATAATTTGAAAGTTGAATTGGATGTCATCGAGGATAATAAGTAAAACATCTCGTTCAATAAAAAACAGTTAAAATCAGCCAAATAATATTATAGATTTTTTATTTATAATCAAACGGCGAATTTATAAAGGATTAAAAATATTCTAAAATTAGAATGAACGAAGAACAACAACATAACGAGCAAGAAAGTATCAAAAAAGTTAAAGGCAAATTCAAAGAATGGTTTTTGGATTATGCTTCATACGTTATTTTGGAACGTGCCGTTCCGGCTATAGAAGACGGCTTTAAACCGGTGCAACGACGTATTATGCACTCTATGCGTGATTTGCACGACGGGCGTTATAATAAAGTCGCAAATTTGGTCGGTCATACCATGCAATACCATCCGCACGGCGATATGTCTATCGCTGACGCTATGGTCAATATGGGGCAAAAGGATTTGCTGATAGATACACAAGGAAATTGGGGTAATATTTTAACCGGAGATAGTGCTGCCGCTTCACGTTATATCGAAGCGCGGTTATCTAAATTTGCTTTAGATGTTTTGTTTAATCCTAAAATTACAACTTGGGCCGCATCTTATGACGGCCGAAAAAAAGAACCCGTTAGCTTACCGGCCAAATTTCCTATCGTATTGGCGCAAGGTGCCGAAGGTATTGCAGTAGGTCTTTCAACAACTATTTTACCTCATAATTTTAACGAACTAATCGATGCTTCCATTAAGATTTTACAAGGTAAAAAATTCACTTTATTCCCTGATTTTCCTACCGGGGGTATGATCGATGTGAGCAACTACAATGATGGTAAACGCGGTGGTAAAATTCGGGTAAGGGCCAAAATCAAAATTGAAGATAATAAAACCCTTGTCATCTCGGATATCCCTTATAAGACCACAACAGGCAGTTTGATTGAGAGTATTATCAAAGCCAATAATAAAGGTAAAATTAAGGTCAAAAAAATTGAAGATAATACCAGTGAAAATGTTGAAATCAGGTTACATTTACCTTCGGGTATTTCACCGGATAAAACCATAGATGCTTTATATGCCTTCACGAATTGCGAAATGTCCATTTCACCTTTAGGCGTGGTCATAGAAAATAATAAACCTTTATTTTTGGGAGTCAGTGAAATTTTGGAACGCTCTACCGGAAGGACGGTTGAACTTTTACGCCAAGAGTTAGAGATTGAATTACAAGAATTGCTGGACCAATGGCATGCTGCTTCATTGGAACGCATATTTATCGAAAATCGAATTTACCGCGATATCGAACAAGAAACGACCTGGGAAGGTGTTTTAAATGCCATTGACGAAGGCTTAAAACCACACATTCAACATTTGAAACGACCCATTATTGAGGCAGATTTAATTCGATTAACAGAAATTAAAATTAAAAGAATTTCAAAATTTGATATCGATAAAGCGCGCAAGAATATCGAGGCTATTGAAGAAAAAATTGCCGAGAAAAAACACCATTTGGCACATATTATCGATTATACCATTGCTTTTTTCAAAGAACTCAAAAAGAAATATGGTAAGGGACGTGAAAGGAAAACGGAGATCAAACCTTTTGAAAATATTGAAGCTACAAAAGTGGTCATGCGCAATGTTAAACTCTATGTCAATAAAGCTGAAGGCTTTGCCGGAACGGCGTTGCGTAAAGATGAATATGTGGGTGATGTCTCGGATATAGACGATATTATCGTGATTAGAAAAGACGGTAAATTAATGGTGTCAAAAGTAGCTGATAAGAAATTTTTCGGTAAGGATATTATCTATATTAATGTCTTTAAAAAGAAGGATAAGCGAACCATTTATAATATGATATACAGAGATGGTAAGCGCGGACCATCCTATATGAAACGTTTTTTTGTAAGTGGTATAACTCGTGATAAAGAGTATGATTTGACAGCCGGAAATCAGGGTTCTCAAATTTTATATTTTTCGGCCAATCCCAATGGCGAAGCAGAAGTGGTTACAATCTTATTGCGTCAAACCGGCAGCTTGCGCAAAACGAAGTTTGATATAGATTTTAAAGAACTTGCCATAAAAGGACGTGGGGTTCGCGGCAATCTTGTTACCAAATTACCGGTTAAAGCTATCAAGCTCAAAGAAGCCGGCGTATCGACTTTAAAACCGCGTAAATTATGGTTCGATCCGGTCATTAAAAAACTGAATACTGAAGAACGGGGTGACTTTTTAGGTGAATTTAGCGGAAATGATCAGTTGGTAATGATTCTGCAAGACGGACGGATTTCAAAGTTTATACCCAATCTTGAAAAACATTTTCCCGATAATATGATTTTATTGGAAAAATACGTTGCACTTAAACCGGTAACCGCAGCTTATTTTGACCAAGAGAAAAAACGCTATTTCATCAAACGTTTTTTGATAGATGATCTTAAACGTGAAGAAATTTTTATTCCCGATAGAGCTGAACTCTGGCAGGTGTCATATGATTGGTTGCCTGTTTGGGCTTTGCATTTTGCCAAAGAACGTGGCAAGGATCAGAAGCTTTCACAGGAAATTAATGTGGATGAATTTATCAGTATCAAAGGTCTTAAGGCACAAGGCAATTTATTGAGTAAATTTACACTCAAAAAAATTGAAGCATTGCCTTCCTTAGTTTATGAAGTTGAAAATTCCGTAGAAACTGAAGTTGAGGAAAACTCAGAAATCTCCCGACAAGATATTGATGAAATTGTCTTTGAAATTAAAATTCCTAAACCGGAAGAAACAGTAGACGATAAGCCTAAACCCGATAATACCGAACCCCCTACTTTGTTTTAAATACTTTTGAGATTTCAGAAACAAAAAAAACAGATATATTTTTAGACTTTTAAAATGGATTTAAGTCGCCGATATTTCTGATTGTTTTTTTATAACTTGGAATAATTAATAAAATTTATAGATTGACAAA
>WGDF01000197.1 GCA_015493405.1 Flavobacteriaceae bacterium | reverse complement strand
TCTAAATCTTTGGGATATAATATTTGTTCGTATAAATGACTTGTGTCTGAGGGCAATTGGTCGGACAAATATTTAACAGCTTCATATAAATCTGCTGCATTGCCGGTTTGCAAAAAGTTGAGCCAAGCCAATAAAAACTGCACCTTACCGGATTGCGCAACCAATAGTGTTTCTGATGAAACCACGTCTATATTATGTTGTGTCAAGTGTGAAGCGATTTGCATCCCATCACTTTTTTGATTGACCAGAATACAAATTTCTTCTCTATTAAAGCCGTTTTTTTCGGCTTCTAAAATAGTATTAAATACAGCTTCAGCAAAAGATTCTTTTTCAGTGTCTTTGCTTTTCCGGTCCAAAAATCTAATACTGACCAAACCGGCATCCGGATTTTTATGTTCCGGTATTTTTTGGGTCGGATTTTCATAGACTTGTTTATAGGGCGCTTCCAAATAAGATGTAAAAGTGCTGAAGAAAGCATTGTTAAATTTAACAATATATGCATCGCTGCGCCAATTATAGGCCAATTGCTCGACTCGTTTATTGACTAATGGTGCAAAAGGATTGCCGGCGCCGGATTGATTCTCCGGCATGCTCAAGGCAATAAATTGTTCCGGTTTACCGCCCCTAAAACGGTAAATAGATTGTTTGGCATCTCCGACAATCAAGGCGTCGCCCAGCTCATCCGGACCAAATGATTTCGATAAGGCTTCTTTAATCAACGGAATGAGATTGTGCCATTGTAAAGCTGAAGTATCTTGGAATTCATCGAGAAAATAATGAGCATATTTTTCGCCCAATCGCATATAGATATACGGGGTGTCTGAAGCCAGATTTTTTAGAATTTGTTCCAAAATTAACCGGTTAAAATCGCTTATAAAAATAGAGTTGTTATCTTCTTTAAAAGCCCTGATATCCTTTTGCAATTCATTTTCGATACTCAAAGCATTGACTTCTTGCAATAACGCTTTTAAAAGGCGGTAGCGTTCAAAATTCTTATCGATATAAGATACCGCCTTTAGCATAATAGGATGGATAGCCTCATTGACGGGCCCTTTCAAACTTTCCTGTTCCGAGGGACTTAAATCCTTAAGATGACTTTTGATATAATAAACATAAGTATCACTTTCGACTTGTTTTCTAATCTTTTGACCAATGCTGATATTCAGATATTCGAACTGCAAACGGTGGGCCAAAACACTAATATTAACATGCGGTTCAAAACCGGAAAAAGCCTGTTTCAAGTTTTGGCCTAAAGTTTTAAAGTTTTGTTCTATGGTTTTGATTTCGGTATTTAGATATTTTTTAAGCGCAACAAAATCTTGCAAGGTTTTATTTTCGAGTGTTTTGAGTTCTTCAAAATGTTGGTCATCAAAGATAATATCATTAATCTTGGCCAAATCTTTTTTGATGTCCCAAGATTTTTCATCTTCAATATTAGCCAGTGCAAAATCTATTAAAAATTTGGAGAGTAAGCTGCCCGATTCTGCGCGATTAATCAAATGATCTATGAGATTTTGAACCACTTCTTTATATTCCATCTCAACCGATACATCCGCAGACAAATGCATGTCACGGGCAAAGGTTTTGATAATCTTAAACATAAGTTTATCAATGGTGGTCAATTGAAACTCATCATAATAATGTAGGATTTCAATCAAACGCTCACGACTTCTTTTTATTATTTCTTGTTGATAATCAACATCTTTAGTAATTCCGGTTTGTTTTTTGATACGCTGTTCAGAAGCTTTACTGACTTCAACCATAACATCGGAAATATGTCCTTTGGCCGCCTGAATCAAATTGTCAATAATGCGTCTTTTCATTTCTTCGGCGGCTTTGTTGGTAAAGGTAATCCCTATTAACCGGTAAATGGCCTGCTTAGATTGGGTTTGAATCAATTCATTGAGATACCGCAAAGCGATCTGAAAGGTTTTGCCCGATCCGGCACTGGCATTGTAAACAAGAAGTCTATTTTGAATCATTATAAATAATATTTATGACACTATAAATAAAATGAGTTGAAAATGCTTTACATCCACCTCAAAGATACATTATATTTGATTATAAATTTTAAAAATAATAATTATGAGTTTTAAATTACCTGAATTACCCTATGCCTATGATGCTTTAGAACCCTATATTGATGAAGCCACTATGCGGGTGCATCATTTGGGACACCATCAAGGCTACACCAATGGTCTCAATGCGGCCATCAAAGATACTTGCTATGCTGATAAAAGTATTGAAGACATTTTAAAAGATATTCATATCAACGATACTGCTATTAGAAATAATGGTGGTGGCTATTGGAATCATAAATTGTATTGGCAGTTTATGTCACCTCAAGGCGGCGGTGAGCCTACAGGAGCTTTAGCTGAAGCGATTAACCGCGATTTCGGCTCGTTTGACAATTTTAAAGCGCAATGGATCAAGGCCGGAGGGGCACGTTTCGGCTCCGGTTGGGTTTGGTTATTGTGTCATAAGGGACACCTGAGTATATGCCATACGCCTAATCAAGATAATCCTTTGATGAAATTTGTAGATTGTAAAGGTCAAGTTATCTTGGGAATGGATGTCTGGGAACATGCCTATTATTTAAAACATCAAAACAAACGGGCGGCTTATATCAATGATTTCTTTAATGTCATCAATTGGGACGAAGTTGCCAAAAGATATGCCAATTGTAGATAATTAGAATTGGTTTTTTTCATAATAATAAAGGAAGCTCTTTCGGGCTTCCTTTTTGTTGTTTGTTGTGTGTGTGCTTGAGTTAAGTATGATTTATAATTTACGTTTAACTTCGTAGTTTTTATACCCTTCGACAATATCTCCCACTTCTATATT
>WGDF01000196.1 GCA_015493405.1 Flavobacteriaceae bacterium | reverse complement strand
GTGTGTAAGGTCTCAGGTTCCCCCAACGGCAGTCGGGGCTGCTCCCGCTACTATTTAATACACTATTTTTTAGTGTGTGTTTTTATTGTCCAATTTTTTTGAACCCCATAGGGGTGATATATTTATAGTAAATTTATGACGTTAGAAACACAAACCCCGAAGGGGTGAAATTATTTAAAAAAGGATAACGGCTATGCTTATTTGATGCTTAAACCTGATATTCTGACTATTGTTATGATTATCGAGCAATATGTAAATTGTTCATCTATAATTTTCTAACACAAAATCCGTTGAATTGCATTTGTAACAGGTTTCTCATATTCAATCAATATTTATCTTATGTCCTTTTGGCTATTGAAACCCAATTCTTCCCTGATTTTCTTCCCCGATTTTTTTAAAATTTATACTATTATATTATAATAATTTATTATTTTTGCAGGCGCTATGTGTAAGACGGAATAGGATAGCGAAATACTTGTAAATCAAATGATAAACAACTTTCATTTTAATTTACCATAGTTATTCCGGTTAAAATGAAATACAAAAATTAAATCAGCATGGCTGAAGAACAACAAAACAAAGAAGTGCAAGCTCAAGAAGTTGCGCAAAATGAGGCACCCGAGGTGCAAAAACAAGAAGAAGTTCAAGAACAAGATCCCCAAAAATTTTTAGAAGAATTTAATTGGGAGGCTTACGAACAAGGAATCGAACCAATCAAAGATGATAAGCTTTTAGCGTTCGAAAAATTGGTCGAAGAAAAAATTAAAGTTCTTGATGAAAATGAAGTTATTGAAGGGACTGTTATTGCTATTACAGACCGCGATGTAATCATTGACATTAATTCAAAATCTGAAGGTGTATTACCGAGAAATGAATTTCGATACAATCCCGATTTAAAAGTCGGTGATACCGTAGAGGTAATGGTCGTTCGTAAAGAAGACAAAAACGGGCAATTGTTATTGTCTCACAAACGTGCCCGTCAGCTTAAAGCTTGGGAACGTGTTAATGAAGCCTTAGCCAATGATGAAATCGTAAAAGGCTATGTCAAAGCTCGAACCAAAGGTGGTATGATTGTCGATGTATTTGGAATTGAAGCTTTCTTGCCGGGTTCTCAAATTGATGTTAAACCTATTCGTGATTACGATCAATACGTGGGTAAAACTATGGAATTTAAAATTGTAAAAATTAATCCTGAGTTCAAAAATGTTGTGGTTTCTCATAAAGCGCTTATTGAAGCGGATCTTGAGGAACAAAAACGTGAAATCATTTCTCAATTAGAAAAAGGCCAAGTTATTGAAGGTGTCGTCAAAAACATTACTTCTTATGGTGTATTTGTAGATTTAGGTGGTATTGACGGTTTAATTCACATTACAGATTTGGCTTGGAAACGCATTAATCATCCGAGCGAAGTGGTCAATTTAGATGACACTTTAAAAGTGGTTATTCTTGATTTTGATGAGAAAAAATCACGTATCCAACTTGGTTTGAAACAATTAGAGGCCCATCCTTGGGATAATTTGGATGAAAATTTGAAAGTTGGTGATAAAGTTAAAGGAAGAGTTTCAGTTATAGCAGATTATGGTGCTTTTGTTGAAGTTGAACCCGGTGTTGAAGGTTTAATCCACGTTTCTGAAATGTCTTGGAGCACACACTTACGTTCTGCACAAGATTTTGTAAAAGAAGGAGAAGATGTCGAAGCCGTAGTCTTGTCATTAGATCGCGAAGAACGTAAAATGTCTTTGGGAATGAAACAATTAACTCCTGACCCTTGGGCTGATATTGAGAAAAAATATCCGGTTGGTTCGAAACACAAAGGTATTGTTCGTAATTTCACGAACTTTGGAGCGTTTGTAGAACTCGAAGAAGGTGTTGACGGACTAATTTATATTTCTGATTTAACTTGGAACAAACGTGTTAAACACCCGTCTGATGTTTTAAATATCGGCGATGAAGTTGAAGTTATTGTTTTAGATGTCGATAAAGACGGTCGTAAATTGAGTTTAGGCTTAAAACAATTACAAGAAAATGTTTGGGATACTTATGCTGATAAATTTGGTGTAGGCACTGAACACGAAGGTGAAGTTAAAGAAGCTGCCGGAAAAGGTGCAACTGTTTTATTAGACGGAGAGGTAGAAGCCTTTACGCCCGGTCGTTTGATGATGAAAGAAGATGGTGCCAAATTGAAAAAAGGCGAAGTTGCCAAATTCAAAGTGATTGAGTTTGATAAAGATGCCCAAAAAATTGTGGCTTCACATACTGCAACTTACAAAGAAGAAGAAGCGAGAATTGTGAAAGAAAACAAAGCTAAAATGGAAAGTGAACAAAAATCAACTTTAGGTGATTTAGATGCTTTGGCACAATTGAAAAAAGATATGGAAAAAGGCAAATAAGTCTAGCAATTCCAAATTCTATTTGAAAAAAGCCGGTCGTTTCGACCGGCTTTTTTATGACTAAATAGATACTATATAAAAAAGCCACTCTCTTAAAGTGGCCTTTTTATATCTTATAAAAAATTTATATTTTGCTTATTCAAAAATTTCTCGTCCGGCAAAATGAAAAGAAGCTTCAATAAGCGCATTTTCATCACTGTCTGAACCGTGAATGGCATTTTCGCCAATAGAAGTGGCATATAAATTTCTGATGGTGCCGGGAGCTGCTTCAGCCGGATTGGTTGAACCAATGAATGATCTGAAATCTTCAACTGCATTTTCTTTTTTCAATATAGCTGCAACAATAGGACCACGAGTCATAAAAGCCACCAATTCGCCAAAAAAGGGTCTTTCTTTATGAATTTCATAAAATTTTTCAGCATCTCTTTTAGACAATTGTGTC
Organism: Flavobacteriaceae bacterium; assembly: GCA_015493405.1. Lineage (GTDB taxonomy): Bacteria > Bacteroidota > Bacteroidia > Flavobacteriales > Flavobacteriaceae > WGBX01. The sequence goes on along the minus strand of WGDF01000196.1, from coordinate 3,323 downwards.
ATTTTCATGGCGACAATTTTAAAACCGGCTTTGTTTATTTTATCCAAAATAGCGCCGATATGCCCGTTTTCAACTGCATCGGGCTTAATCATAGTAAAGGTAATGTTTCCTGACATTGTTTATATATTTTTATTTATTGCAAATATACATTTTTTTATGAAAAATTGACCCAATAGGTTTTAGGCTGGCAGGGCAAACGCACCATAAAAAATAAAATATTTATTTTAGCCCCGTAGGGGCGTCCCGTTTGTAGTGGATAAAATGTTATTAAATCCCATAAAGCCCCATCGGGGCGACCTGAAAAATTGTCAATAATCAATGTTACAGGTTATTCCTACGGATCTATTGGATATCATTAATTCATCTTGCTACAAACGAGACGCTCTTACGGGGCTGATATTAAGGAATTGGCAAGTCATTATCTTTGGCTATATTAAAATTTGATAAAATTCTTGAATAAAACAAATATGGTGCGTTTGCCCTGTTTAGGCTGGAAATCAATTTAAGCCATTCGTTAAATTTATATTAAGATACTCTGAAAATCTTTAAGTTATCTTTATTTTTGAATCGTTAAAGAATCGGCCATGCCATTAGACAAAAAACAATTATTTACAGCCTTAAAATCAGATATAGAAAATATTTTAAGTTCTCAACAGACCTCCGAAGAATATTTAAATAAGGTCTGTATTTTGTTGCAAAATCGTGTGCCGTATTATGATTGGGTCGGCTTTTATTTTGGACAAATTGAGACTCAAAAGTTATATTTAAAGGCTTTTGCCGGTATGCCAACGGAGCATGTGCAAATTTCATTTGGTCAGGGAATCTGTGGACAAGTAGCTGTTTCCAATCAAAATTTTGTAGTTCCCGATGTGCAAGCACAAGATAATTATATCGCTTGCAGTCTCGATGTAAAATCGGAAATAGTGGTACCATTGTTTAAAAATGGTCAAAATATAGGTCAGATTGATATAGATTCTCATATCAAAAATCCCTTTTCAGATGAGGATATTGTTTTTTTAGAATGGCTCAATAAAAAAATAGCCGAGACCTTAACTTAGCTATTCCCGATTATTTAGTATTTTTGTGATTTAAAAATGATTTTAATGGCCCAACAAATTGAAGATTTAAAGAAATTATTGATACCTAATCGTAAGGTAAGTCTTGTGATACATCGTAATCCCGATGGGGATGCGCTTGGTTCCGGTTTGGCTTTAAAAGCATTTTTAGAAAAAAAAGGGCTTAATGTTACCTTGATCTCACCGAATGAAATGCCCAATTATTTAAAATGGTTGCCGGGTGTTCATCAGGTTTTGATTTATGAAGCAGCCGTTTCTAAGGCACAACAGGTTTTGAGGCAATCAGAACTGATTTTCACGCTGGATTTTAATGATTTGACGCGAACCGGTCAAAATATGGGCAATTTTTTAAAAAGTCTTGATGATCCCACATTTATTATGATTGATCACCATTTGGAGCCAACTGAATATGCCAAATTTCAATTTTCAGATTCCCACAAAAGCTCAACCAGCGAGATGGTTTTCGACTTTATTACGGCCTTAGGTGGTCAAGATTTGATTGATAAAGATATGGCAACGGCGCTTTATACCGGTATCATGACGGATACGGGCTCTTTCAAATTCCCCAATACAACACCTCATACGATGCGGATTGCCGCTGACTTAATGGAGAAAGGAATTGACCACAATGCCATTCAAATCAAAATTTATGATTCTTTTTCATTGGACAAATTGCATTTGCTGGGTGAAGCCCTTCATAAACTGGTTTTTCTAAAAGCTTATAAAACAGCTTATATCGCTTTGAGTAAAGCCGATTTGCATAAATATCATTATCAAAAAGGGGATACTGAAGGTTTTGTCAATTATGGCTTGTCACTCAAAGAAGCAGATTTTGCCGTTTTGTTTTTAGAGAATGATGATGAAGGTGTTCGTATTTCTTTTAGATCTAAAGGACAATTCCCTGCCAATGAATTTGCTAAAAAATATTTTAACGGCGGTGGCCATCGTAATGCGGCCGGTGGTAGGACCAAAGCCGGATTAGATGAGGCCGTTCAATTATTTTTAGAAAAATTGCCTGAATTTACATCTCATTTATCCCACGCAAATGAATAGAATTATAAGTCTTATTGTCATCTTATTGTTTTTATCTTGTAAGAACAATAATCAGTCTGTGAGAGAACCGATACGACACCGCAAGCAAACGGTTGATATGTCTTCTGTTCGGCATAATAAAGAACTCAATCAGCGTGAGGAAACTTATATCAAAAAAATGATGGCACAAGATAGTATGCATCATTATATCGATTCGGGACATGGTTTTTGGTATTATTATGTCAAGCAAAATAAGCAGGCCAATAAAACAGCTCAAGCCGGAGATAAAGTTTTGCTTAATTACGAATTGAGTGATTTAAGTCATCACATTATATACAGTGCCGATTCTATCGGTCAAAAAACCTATTGGGTTGATCATGAAAATTATTTTCGAGGCTTTCGCGAAGCGGTTAAGTTGCTCAAAACAGGTGAAATTGCAGTATTTATTTTGCCTTCAAATGCGGCCTATGGTTTCCATGGTGATGAAAAAAAAATAGGCACAAATATTCCTTTGATTATGACACTTAAAATTTTAAAAATAGATAAACAAAAAACAAAGTAATTATGAAACGAATCAGTTTGATTTTATTAGTATTATTATTGGGATTTTCCGGATGTAAATCATCCAAATATCCTGATTTAAAAGAAGGTTTGTATGCTGAATTGCAAACCAAAAAGGGCGATATTTTATTGCAATTGCGTCCGGATAAAGCACCCGTAACCGTTGCTAATTTTGTAACTTTAGCCGAAGGAACCAATCCTTATGTCAAAGAGGCTTATAAAGGTAAACATTTTTACGATGGTTTGACCTTTCATCGTGTTGTGAGTAAAGCAACCGGTGCACAAAACGATTTTGTCATTCAAGGTGGTGATCCTGACGGAAACGGACAAGGTGGTCCGGGGTATCAATTTAAAAATGAAATTTCCGATTTAAAACATACCAAAGGTGCTGTATCTATGGCACGCGAAAATAAACCTGATACCAACGGGAGTCAGTTCTTTATCACTTTGGCTGATACGCCGTTTTTAGATGGCCATTATAGTGTATTCGGTTATACGGTTAAAGGCTTGGATGTGGAACAAAAAATCAGAAAAGGAGATACCATACAAAAAGTGACGATTATTAGAAAAGGCAAAGCCGCCAAAAAATTTGATGCTGTTAAGGTTTTTAACGATTATATGAAACAAAAGGTAGCAAAAGATCAAAAAGCAGCC
>WGDF01000195.1 GCA_015493405.1 Flavobacteriaceae bacterium | reverse complement strand
CCGGCTTCCAATCTGAAACTTTTATATACATTGACCGCTATTGATCAATTAGGCAAAGATTATCATTATAAAACCAAGTTGTTTTACAGTGGCAAAATCGTTGGCAAAATGTTATTTGGAGATTTAATTTTTCAACCTGATGGCGATCCTACTTTTGGCTCTCCGCGTATGAAAGAGGATTATAATCAATTGATGGATAGAGCTATTTCGGTGTTGCGCAATAAAGGCCTTAAAACTATTTCAGGGCAATTGGTTATGGAACTTAATGGTTGGCGTTATCCCGCGCCGGGGAGTTGGCCTATTGAAGACGTAGGAAATTACTACGGCACCGGGGCTTGGGATTTTAATTTTAATGACAACCGTTTGGATATTTTTATGCAGCGTAGCCCTCAGATAGGCGAGCCTACTAAAGTGTTATATACGGAACCTCGATTGACCGGCATAAAATATGTCAGTAAAGTCATGACTGCAGCAGCCAATACCGATGATGAAGCTTATATTTATGCGGCGCCTTTTGATACGGAACGTTACATACTCGGAACTATTCCGGCAGGAGAAAAAAACTTTCGAGTTAAAGGCGGTATGCCCAACCCACCTTTGTCATTTTTAAAATTATTTAAAGCCAAATTACAGGCCAATGGTATTTCCGTTAAAGGCGTGCAAATCCGGTATGTTCAAAAAAAACACGCTAATTTATTATGGGAGCACCAATCGAAATCCTTATTGGATATTGTTAAAATTACCAATGATTATAGCATGAATCATTTTAGTGAGGCATTGGCTTGGTCGTTGATTCAAGGTGACCAACCGGCCAATGGTTATTTGGATAAAAAACAGATCTATGATTTTTTTGTGCCCTATGGTTTTGCTGATGCCGATATCGAGGATGGTTGTGGCTTGGCGCCTGATGATTTAGTGGAACCAACTCAAATGACAGCTTTTTTAAAAATGATGTCTGATAAACTCGGACAATCTGTAGTTTTGGATATTTTACCTCATGGCGGTGAAGATGGTTATGCCAAATATTTTTTGAAAGATGAGGCTTTGCAAGACCGAGTTTGGGTCAAAAGCGGCTCGGTCAGTAAGGTGCAAAATTATACCGGAATTTTTAAAGCCAATTCAGGAAAATACTACAGTTTTTCTATTATGACTAACTATTTTATAGGGACGCATCAAGCCGTCCGAAAAGCAATTGAAAATTTGGTCAAGGCTTATATGGAACAATTGTAGTTTTTTTGCAGAATTGCTGTCGGAAAATCATAAAACAATTAAAGGTAGTTATATTTTAATGTTGCCATTCATTACAAAACAGAACCCCAAAAAGAATAAAATGAAAAATAAAATAAGCCAATATTTAACGAAAATTGAAGAAGAAAAAGACGTAAAAATTCTTTTGGCTTGTGAAACGGGTTCAAGAGCGTGGGGATTTCCTTCGCCTGATAGTGATTTTGATATTAGAATTATTTACAAGCATAAAAAAGATTGGTATTTATCACTAATCGAAAAAAAAGATAGCATTGATTTGATGTTTGAAAATAAAGAAATAGACATTACAGGTTGGGACTTAAAAAAATCATTAAAATTATTACAGAAATCAAATGCACCGCTTTTAGAAAGAATTCAATCGCCAATTATCTATAAAAGTGATAAGGAATTTTTGAATGAAATGAATATTGTTGCTCAAAATCAATATTCAAGAATTGCAACAATCCACCATTATTTGAGTATGGCAAAGAAATTTACAGAAGAAATTAAAGAGAAAAAAGAATATAAATTAAAGAAATTCTTTTATGCTCTACGCTCTGCGACTGCTTGTAAATGGATTGTAGAAAAAGAAGAAATTCCACCAATTGAATTTATGAAAATGGTCAATGGTTTAACTATTCAAAAATCATTAAAAAACCGTATTACCGAATTAATTAATTTGAAATCGACAATAAGCGAAAGTTATTATCACAAAGGAGAAAATGAACTTTTGTCCTTTATTGAAAATTGTATAATTCAAGCAGATGAAAACCGAAAAAGTTTACCTTCTTCAAAAGGAAATATAGAAGAATTAAATACTTTCTTTATAAAAACACTTGAAAGATATGACCATTGATGATTTAAAAAACAGAGGGTTAATCATTATGGAATGTATTAGCGGTAGTCGTGCTTATGGTCTTGATACACCTACTTCTGATACCGACATAAAAGGAGTATTTTTATTGCCAAAAGAAGATTTTTATGGTCTTGATTATACACCACAAGTCAGCAATCCAACAAATGACATTGTTTATTACGAATTTGGTCGTTTTATGGAATTATTATCTCTGAACAATCCCAATATTTTAGAATTACTTAATACACCAAAAGAAGCAGTTTTAATAAAACATCCTTTTTTAAATGAAATTAATTCAGAAT
>WGDF01000194.1 GCA_015493405.1 Flavobacteriaceae bacterium | reverse complement strand
GGGCGCTTTGTATCAACAAACATTCAGCGTGACGACTACGGCACAAACTTTTGATGTTACTTTCAGTCCGACCGGAAGTGGTGCAGCCAATTTTGTGTTCTCAATGGGTGCCATTCCTTTAAACACGCAAATATGGTTTGATAATGTGCATTTGGTGGAAACAACAACCGGTGTTAACGAATTGAATGTTAGTAATTTGAATCTATATCCGAATCCGGTAAAAAATGTTTTGGGTGTGAATTTTGAATTGCCTAATAGTAAAGATGTCGCTTTAAGCATTTACGATATGACCGGTAAAGAAGTCCTTAATAGAAGTGCACAAAGCTTAATGTCCGGTTCACAACACCTTTCTATTGATGTATCTGATTTACAACGCGGTCTTTACATTTTAATGTTAAAAAGCGGTGAGCAACAAACGGCTTTAAAATTTGTTATCGATAAATAAATTTGTTTGTGTTAGTGGTGAGCTATCGATTATTTTCGGTAGCTTGCCATTTAGTTGAAAGTTCAAAAGTTGAAAGTTGAAAGTGCGAAATGCGTAGAGACGCACGCACGGCAGTGCGTCTTGAGTGGAAAGCGAAAAAGAAGCGTCCGGTACGGAAGTGGCGAAATGTATTTTGCTTCATATAAATGCAGAAAAGTTTTAATACAGTCCGAAATATTAAAAAAATATAATAAATCATCGTACATCGAATTAAATCAATAAATTTACCTTAATAAAAAGACAAATAACATAAGTGTATAGTATGAAAACAAACAAATTATTATTGATTTTAATTATGATTCTTGCAACCATTAGTTTGCAAGCACAAACAACTTATTATGTTTCATTAAACGGAAATGATAGCAACGATGGTTTAACGGAAACAACAGCTTGGCGAACCATTGCTTATGCCGCTTCATCATCAAGTCCAGTAAGTCCGGGGGATACGGTTTATATAAAGGCAGGAGATTACGGACAAGAAGATATTTTTATAGATAAAAATTATGCCCCATCCGATGCTCGTATTTCATTTATAGGTTATCAAAATTCACCGAGCGATATTACGAGTTTTAATTTTAATTACGGTGATAACGTAGATGCTTCACTTATGCCACTTATCAATCCGAATGACAGAACTGCCGGTGAAGGAATTAACATATCTGATAGTTACAATATTACAATAAAAAATATACAGATTGCCAATTGTTTAGGCGGAATAAGTATCTGGAATACAAATACCATCAATTCTAATATTATTCTTGAAAATATATTTTTTCAGAATATCGGCTGGGATTATTCTACTGCTGTTACCATTAAAGAAGGTAATAACAATACCATTAATAATTGTTTGATTGTTAATGCAACCGGTGCAGGTATGGATGTTTGGGGTAATGACAATCAAATTAGTAATTGTAAAATATACAGTGATGAAAGCCAACAAATTCCTGATGGCACCTATACATCTATGGATTATTATATTGTTCTAAAAGGAGATAATAATATTGTTTCTAATTCTTATGCCGAAAGGGTTGGAGATATAGAAGACGTCGGACACGGATTTGAAATAAAAGAAAGTGGCGAACACAATTTGTTTGAAAACTGTACGGTAAAAAATATGATTGGCGGCTGTTTTAGTGTCCGTTGGGCAGCAGTCCAAAACAATGAATTTAGAAATTGTACGGCTCTTGGTGGGGTTTCTACTAATGTTACCGCCTTTATGATTAGAGAAGGTGCAAGTCATAATACATTTAATAATTGTATTTCCGATAGTTGCAATGCAGGCATATCATTTATTCTGGCAGGTGAAGACGCTAATTATTGCGGTGAATACAATACGTTTAATAATTGTATCTTTAAGAATGCCGATTGGGTTATTGACCTAAATCCATACTTTTATAATTCTGCAACTGCTGACAATAATTTATTGATGAATTGTACTATTGACAATGCTAATTATCTTTTTAATTGCGAAAGACCAAATTCAGGCAATCAATTTATCAATTGTATAATATCTAATGTTGCAGATTTTTTAACGGGTAGTAATAATTCAACTTTCACATATCAATATTGTAACTTTTTTAACAACGGTTTTACATCTCCTACCGGAACAGGAAATATTTCTGCTGATCCACTTTTTGCAAATCAATCTGCCGGCGATTATCATTTACAAGCTAACAGTCCTTGTATAGATGCCGGCACTTCATCAAATGCACCAGCTACTGATTTTGAAGGAACAACCAGACCACAAGGATCCGGCTTTGATATGGGAGCTTATGAATATAACAACGGCGCAAGTATAAATAAAGAAATGCTAACCAACATCGTTGTATATCCTAATCCGGCTAATGATAAAATATATTTACCGGCACAATTTAATAATGCAACTTATAGTATTATTAATATTTCAGGGCAAATAGTCAAAACCGGTACAATTAAAAACCAAAAAATTAGCTTATCAAGATTGTCAAAAGGAATTTATACTTTAAAGATTGCCGATACTAATCATATCGTAAATTCAAAAATAATCAAACAATAATCATAAATTAACTAATAAATCTGAAATGATAATCATCTATTCCAACGTATGTCTGGACGACGAAAGAGCGACAAGGAATCTCAAATAACCAAATAACCAGTATCATCAAATAACCAAATAACCAGATAACCAGATAACCGATTAACCAGATAACCACCAAACCAATGAAATACCTAATCAAACATACCTTATTTTTATCCATCATTTTATCATTATTAGCGCTATCTTGTCATAAGCCGGACGATGGTGATGATAACAACAATCCACCATCTGATGAATTGGATTTGAGTTATATTCAAGTCGGCAATAACACAACCACACCTTATATCAAGGGCACTTTTATCGATTTTTGGAATAAAAGCGGGTGGACAACGGCAATGTGGCAAGCGCATATGAACGAGATGAAAGAAATAGGCATTAAGACGGTCATCATACAGTTTACGGCTTACAATGATGAAGCTTGGTTTGACGCCAACAATTCGTTTTCGACCAATTTGCACGCACAAGCTTTGTCAAATTTACTAGATGCTGCCAATATTTACG
>WGDF01000193.1 GCA_015493405.1 Flavobacteriaceae bacterium | reverse complement strand
TAAAAAAAGGTATTTGCATTATTTTTTGGTTCAATATAAGGATGCTATTATCTTAGAGAAACGTCAGGGGAAAGGTATTTGGCAAAATTTGTTTCAATTACCTTTGATTGAAACCGCGCAAAATCAAGTTTTTTCTAACCGAGATTTAGATCAATTATACCAAAATTATGCGATTGATCCTGACGCTGCCCCGATTATGATTTCGGAGGTACAACACAAATTGACCCACCAGCATTTGAAAATCAAATTTTGGCTTGCGAAAAGTAAAAAAAGGTCAAATCGGTTGGTGAAAATAAATGAGCTTAAAAATTATCCTATGCCAATTGTTATTGCAAATTTTTTGGATAATAATATTTTATGATTTACCTTTGACTTATATTTCAATTTTTATTTAAAGCACAATAAATTAATACATTATGAACGGAACTATCAACAAAGTAATTTTAATCGGTCATTTAGGAGACAATGTCAAAATGCATTTTTTTGAAGGTGGCAATTCTATCGGACGCTTTCCTTTAGCTACCAATGACAGCTATGTCAATAAACAAACCGGAGAACGGGTTATCAACACCGAATGGCACAATATAGTCGTCAGAAATAAATTAGCCGAAATATTTGAAAAATATGCCAAAAAAGGTGATAAAGTTTACTTGGAAGGTCGTTTGCGAACCCGTAAATGGACCGGAGATGATGGCCGTGATCGTTATACAACTGAGATTCATGTCACGGAATTTACTTTTTTAACCCCCAAACCTAAAGATCAAGCTTCCAATCATTCAGAAACAGAAGCAGCAACCGATTCAAAACCGGCCTCTGACACCGACATAAAACCGGAGCAGACATCATCGGAAGCTGAGGTTCCGAAAGATGACTTACCTTTTTAAACTCTTATAACCAATGGACGATCCGGATAGTTTATCCCAATTCATTCTAGTTTTACCTTACTTACTGTCAATTATAATTTTATTGATCTTATCAGCTTTGATTTCAGGATCTGAAATCGCTTTTTTCTCATTAACGCCGACTCATATTCAGCAGCTTGAAAAAGAACATAAAGGTCAGGTTGTCAATAAATTATTACAAAAACCTAAAACTTTATTGGCGACTATTTTAGTGGCTAATAACTTTATCAATATTGGTATTGTCATTCTATCGACCTATACCACGGCCATTTTATTTAAAAATATTGAAGGTTGGTGGAAATTTGTCCTTGAAGTCGTTTTGGTTACTTTTTTAATTTTGTTGTTTGGTGAGATTTTACCCAAAGTATATGCCAATCGCAATCCGGTGAAATTTGCTTCATTTATGGCTACACCCTTATTGTTTTTGGAAAAAATATTTTATCCGATTTCTTTTTTCTTGGTAAAATCGACCCGTCTGGTAGAAAATAAATTGCACCGGCAATCCGATCGGCTTTCTTTAGGTGATTTGTCACAAGTTTTGGAATTGGCCGGCGATGAAGAAACGACCCAAGAAGAAAAAGACCTCTGGGAAGGAATTGTCTCTTTTGGCGAAACGGAGGCCCGACAAATAATGCGGCCGCGTATCGATGTTTTTGCCTTAGAGGATGATTTGCCTTATACACAGGTGCTTGAAGCCGTCAGTCATCATGGTTTTTCACGTATTCCGGTCTATCATGAAAATATGGATGATATTATCGGGGTTTTGTTTGCTAAAGATTTATTGCCTTATCTCGATAGAGAAAATTTTGATTGGCACCGGTTATTACGCGAACCGTTTTTTGTGCCTGAAAACATGAAATTAGATGACTTACTCAAAGATTTTCAAGATAAGAAAACCCATTTGGCTGTTGTTGTAGATGAGTATGGAGGTACCTCCGGTATTATAACTTTAGAAGATGTTATTGAGGAAATTGTTGGTGAAATTACAGATGAATATGATCATGAAGAACATCAATTTACGCGTTTAAATAATCATACTTATGAATTTGACGGAAAAATATCGTTAAAAGATTTTTATAAAATAATGGATTTATCGGAGGAAGAGGAAGATTTGTTTGAAAAAAATAAAGGAGATGCCGAAAGTTTAGCCGGTTTTTTTCTGGAGCATTCGGGCCGTTTTCCAAGCAAAAATGAAGAAATAAAATTGAAAGATTTTAAATTGACTGCCACCGCTTTAGATGGTAAACGCATTAAAAAAATTAGAGTTGAAAGAAATCTTAACAATTAATAAAAATTTAACATTTAAATTCCTATAAATTTAGAATAATTTCTACTTTTGCCGGCTTAAAATTGGTATGATCATGAATTTACATATAGATTTAAATGAGATTGTAACAGCAACCATGGTTTTGTTTGCGGTTATTGATATCTTAGGAAGTATTCCTATTATTATTGATTTGCGACGCAAAGTAGGTCATATTCAATCTGAGAAAGCTTCCATTGTGTCGGCTTTGATTATGATTGTATTTCTATTTCTTGGCAAAGAAATTTTAAATTTAGTCGGTATAGATGTCGGTTCTTTTGCGGTAGCCGGTTCGTTTGTTTTGTTTTTCTTAGCTTTAGAAATGATTTTAGGGATTACTTTATTTAAAGACGACGAACCCGAATCGGCTTCTGTAGTGCCTTTGGCTTTTCCCTTAATAGCAGGTGCCGGAAGTTTAACTTCAATTTTGTCTCTAAGAGCGGAATTTCATACCGTAAACATATTTATTGCCATTATATTAAATATGATTTTTGTTTATGTCGTATTGAAATCTTCACAACGTATAGAACGTTTCATCGGTCAAGCCGGTATTGGTGTTATTCGAAAAGTTTTCGGCATTATTTTATTAGCCATATCAGTCAAGTTGTTTGTAACCAATATTAAGGAACTTTTATAAGATCAGTTCAGCACCAAAAAAAAGCGATTTTATCTAAAAAATCGCTTTTTTGGGTTCAATTTGAACCCTAAAGGCTTGTTTTGAAATCAATCTTTTTTGATAAAAAGATAATAAAAGTTTACCAATGAGATGAAAGCATTGGTAATAATGACAGGATAGGATCCTAACAAAAAACCATAAGCTACAAATAGCAAACATCCGACGGTATTTATAATACGCAATTTTTTGATGTCCTTCATCATAAAGGAAACCATCAAGGTTATCATAGCGGCATAACCAACCCATTCAACTAAATTCTCTTTCATATTTTAACATTTTTATAAGACCGCAAAGGTATAAAATTTGTTTATTTTGTAGACAAATTTAAAGTATGAAATATATTGAAAAGCTTTTGGCCTCGATTTTTTTGTTTACAGCATTTTATGCCATAACCCGCTATCACGTTTTCGGGCCTGTTCTTTGGCAAGATTTGCCGGTATTTACGATCAATAAAATTTTGATTTTTTCAGCCATTTTTTTATGGGCTTTTAACCAAACACACTGGGTTAAAACCGATGATAAATCTCGAATATTTGCTTATATCAAAGTTTTAATCGGTCTACATATTTTGTTAAGTTCAATCATATTAAAGCCTTATTATCTTAAAAGTTTTTTTACAAGTTTGAACGGGTTAAGTTTAACCGGAAATTTAGCTTTAAGCGCCGGTGTTTTGGCTGTCGCTCTTTTTTTCGGGAGGGCCTATTTAAATTTAAAACCAAAGTCGGCATCTTTTTTAATCTTGATTTTTGTAGCTTTTCATTTATTTTTTATGGGCTGGCACTCATGGTTAACACCGAGCCATTGGTATGGTTTTATGCCACCCATCACTTTGATTGCTTTTTTATTAATTGCTTTTATATTATTTAAAAAATCCGGTGCTCGTAAAGGCACCGGATTTTAGGGGAAAATATTGATATTAAGGTTTTTATTAAATAAAGGAATTCTTATAAACTGCCCCTATTTAGCCCCATCGTCTTGCTGTAGCATATCTTGATATTTAGCCATCAATCCCTCAAAGGCTTTCATTTGCTCATCGGCAAATTTAGTATCTTTATTGGCTGAGGCCATTTTTAAGACTTCCCTGAAGAGTAAGAAATTGCGTTCAATATCATCAAAATTTCGGTATTTTTCTTGTAAAGGTAAATCGGCGTAATAATTGAGCTGTTCTTTAAAATGTCTAAGTAAATCTTTAGACAGTTTTCGGGCTTTATCTTGTTTATTCAGCTTGTAATATAAGTCGATGTAATCTAATAAGGACGAATAAAATCCAAATTGATCAACCGGCATTTTGTCTATTGATAAATCTAGAATTTCCTCAGCTTTTTTAGGTTGATGCGCTACAAACAAAGAGTCGGCTAAACGGTATAAGTTATTGCGATAGGTCAATGAGTTGCGGCGCGTTTCCGGATCGAGATAGATGCCTTTGTTCATATTGCCCCAATCCCATTTTTTGACATTGGCATACATAGTATCTGTATTGATATGTCCAAAATCAATTCCTTTGTAAGGGGTATAAATAGGTGCCAGTTTATAAGTCAAACCGTCGAGCTGTAGATAATTTTTAGCCCATAAATAATCTTCGTCTTTAAAACTACCGCCGGTGAAATAAATCGGGCGTTTCCAATCGTTGTTGGCCAATTGGTCTAACATCGCCAAGTTTCCTTTATAAATCCCGTTTTTTCCAATATCTAAAATCATTTCTTTAACGATTTTGGCTGAATCTTTGGGTGCCACAATACCGTATTTTAAAACATTCTCTTTGTTAACCGGTACGCGAATATAGCGGGATG
>WGDF01000192.1 GCA_015493405.1 Flavobacteriaceae bacterium | reverse complement strand
TTCTTGATATTCTCCGGTCTCAGTATTGATCTTAATTTTATCGCCTTCATTTATAAATAACGGGACGCGCACTTCCGCTCCGGATTCAACTTTGGCCGGTTTGGTAGCATTGGTGGCTGTATTGCCTTTAACCCCGGGCTCTGTATGAATGACTTCCATGATGACAGTTGCAGGCATTTCAAGAGTTAGAGGAGTGTTATCATCCGCTTTCATCAATATGCTAACCATTTCGCCTTCTTTTAGAAATTGTGGGGCATCAATCATAGTTTCCGGCAATTGAATTTGTTCATAGCTTTCATCGTCCATAAAATGGTAGGAGTCACCATCGGTATATAAATATTGAAATTTTCGGGTTTCAATACGAATGTCATCTATTTTGTGTCCGGCCGAAAAAGTATTATCAAGAATTTTTCCGGTGGTCAAACTTTTGAGTTTGGTTCTGACAAAAGCCGGTCCTTTCCCGGGTTTAACGTGTAGAAATTCAATAATTTTATAAATGTCATTATTGTAATTGATGCATAAGCCTTTTCTGATGTCTGAAGTATTTGCCATAATTTGTTTTTTTATTGTTTATAACCTTTAATAATGCCTCTGGGAGAATTTTTTATAAATTCTAAAATTTCGTCTCTTTCGGGTGAAGCGGGCATTTCGGCTTCTATATGTTCAATTGCGAGACTATTATTATTCATTTTTTGAAATAGATAACGATAAATATCTTGAATTTCATTGATTTGTTCCGCTGAAAAACCACGTCGTCTTAAGCCGATAGAATTGACACCGACAAATTGGGTGGGTTCCTTAGCTACTTTGATAAAGGGAGGCACGTCCTTTCTTAAGAGTGAGCCGCCCGAAACCATCACGTGTCGCCCGACTCTGACAAATTGGTGTACGGCAGAGAGACCACCCAATATAGCCCATTGGCCTATTTCGACATGACCGGCAAGAGCTACATTGTTGACCAATATAGCGTGATCTCCTACTCGGCAATCATGAGCGACATGAGCGTTAGCCATTAATAAACAATGGTTGCCAACCACCGTTTTGCCGCTCGCATTGGTGCCACGATTTACGGTTACATTCTCTCTAACTGTGGTGTGGTCGCCGATAATGGCCAAGGATTCTTCGCCTTCAAATTTTAAGTCTTGAGGCTCACCGGCAATCACACTGCCCGGAAATATTTTACAGTTTTTTCCGATACGTGCACCTTCCATAATGGTAACATTGGGGCCAATCCAGGTGCCTTCTTCTATTTCAACATTTTTACTGATGCTGACAAAGGGTTCAATGACAACGTTTTTGGCAATTTTGGCTTCCGGATGTATATAAGCTAAAGGTTGATTCATTCTATTATTTTATTTTTCATTTTCTTTTCTGGCGATTTGTGCCATCATTTCAGCTTCTGCCACCAATTGCCCATTGGCATACGCATAAGCTTGCATATGACAAATGCCCCGACGAATGGGAGAAATGAGATCGGCTTTAAAGATTAAAGTGTCGCCGGGTTTGACTTTTCTTTTAAATTTGACTTTATCCATTTTCATAAAATAAGTCAAATAATTTTCGGGGTCAGGAACAGAGCTCAAGACCAAAATACCACCGGTTTGTGCCATAGCTTCTACTTGTAAGACACCCGGCATAACCGGAGCCCCAGGAAAATGACCGATAAAAAAGGACTCATTCATGGTTACATTTTTCATTCCAACTACATGGCTATCGGATAATTCCAGAATGCGGTCAATTAATAAAAACGGTGGTCGGTGTGGTAACAATGTCATGATTTTTTCAACATCCATCAAAGGCGGTTGGTTCAAATCAAATTCAGGGACTTTATTTCTTTTTTCGTTTTTAATGATTTTTTGTAGCTTTTTAGCAAATGCCGTATTGACTTTATGTCCCGGTTTATTGGCAATAACTTTACCTTTAAGTTTGGTACCAATCAAAGCCAAATCTCCAACGACATCGAGAAGTTTATGACGAGCGGCTTCATTGGGCCATTGCAGATCAATATTGTTTAAGATGCCGTTTGGTTTAACTTCAAAATCATCTTTTTTGAAATAGTCTTTCAAAAGTTCTTTCGTTTCGTCAGATATTTCTTTATCGACAAAAATAATGGCATTGCTCAAATCTCCACCTTTGATTAATCCGTTTTTGAGTAACATTTCCAATTCGTGCAAAAAACTAAAAGTGCGTGCCGGAGCAATTTCTTTGGCAAAATCTTTGATATCTTTGAGATAGGCATTTTGGGTACCCAAAACTTTAGTGCCAAAATCAACCATTGCTGTTATTTCATAATGATCTGCAGGCATGATTAAAATTTCACTTCCTGTTTCGGGATCAACATAAGAGATCACTTTTTTGACGACAAAATATTCCCGTTCGGCATCCTGTTCAACCATACCGGCTGATTCAATCATACTCACAAAATATTTTGCAGATCCATCTTTAATAGGTGGTTCGGCAGCATTGATTTCAATCATACAATTATCTATATCCATACCAGTTAAAGCCGCTAAAACATGTTCGGTAGTATGAACTTGCACCCCATTTTTTTCAAGGACTGTTCCCCGTTGGGTTTTGGTTACAAATTGTGCACTGGCTTCTATCACAGGTTTACCTTCCAAATCGACACGGACAAATTTGAATCCGTAATTGGCCGGAGCAGGTTTGAGGGTCAATTTGACATTTTCGCCGGTGTGTAAGCCGACACCTTCAATAGAAACCGCTTTTTTAAGCGTTTTTTGTTTGATCATAATTTGCTTATTTCAGTTCGTTAAGTTCTTTTTCAAGTCGTTGAATGCGACGGTATAAATCTTCAAGATTTTTGAAGATTATACTCGATTTTTTAAAGTTTTTAATAGGCAATGCCGGTGTGCCAACCACAATTTCGCCATCCTTCAGATGATGAGAAATCCCCGATTGAGCGCCTATTTTGACTTGATTGCCTATTTTGAGATGTCCGGCCATACCAACTTGTCCGCCGACCATACAGTTTTTTCCTATCTTGGTCGAACCCGAAATACCTGTTAAGGCGGCAATGACGGTGTTTTCGCCAATTTCGACATTGTGAGCGACTTGTATGAAATTATCAAGTTTAACGCCACGTCTGATGACAGTGGCACCCATAGTGGCACGGTCAATGGAGGCATTGGCACCAATTTCGACAAAATCTTCAATAATAACTTGACCTATTTGAGGGACTTTTTTGAAATCGCTTCCATTATTAGGTACAAAGCCAAAACCATCGGCTCCGATAACAGAACCGCTGTGTATGGTTACATTTTCGCCTATTCGCGTATCGTGATAAATGCTGACATTCGCAAAAATTAAAGAATTATCGCCTATTATAGTATCATCGCCGATATAGGTATTGGGAAAAATTTTAACATCATTTCCTATTTTAACATTTTCACCAATATAACAAAACGCCCCGACATAAACATTTTGACCGAGATGAGCCGTTTTGCTTATTTTGCTGGGTGTTTCAATTCCGACTTTGTTTTCATAACTATTGGCATAAAAATCTAATAATTTTGAAAAGGCCTCATAAGGATCTTTAACCCGAATCAAATTGGTTGAAAGTTCCTTTTCGGGATTAAAATCATCCTTTACAATAACAGCAGAAGCTTTGGTGGTGTAGATGTGTGGTGTGTAAATAGGATTGGCCAAAAAACTAATATCACCGGCTTGTGCCTCTTCTATTTTAGCCAGATTATTAATTTCGACATGGGGATTACCGGTCACAGTGCCATTTAAATAATCTGCTATTTTTTGTATGCTATATTTCATTGTTGCAAAAGTATAAAAAAGATTAATTGATTACAATTTTTTTATTTATGCGTTGTTTTAAGCTATTATAAGCCTTATTGATGCCGTTTTTGCGGCAGTTAAGTCTTTAAATCGGGTGTTTTAATTTTGGATTGAATAACAGGATGACTCAAATAATATTTGGTTACCGGATGTGATAAGGCTTCAATATTGAGTTGGTCGCTAGCTTTGGCAAATTCAATAAGTTGGTTGTCTTTGTTTAATAATTTAATGGGATGTTGCTGCTGGTTATATGCCCGATGGGTCAATCTGCCTGAAAATAATAAATAAGACAGATCTTCAGGCTTAATAGGATATTGTGCCAAAACTTGTTGCTTGAGTTGTGACATTTCGTCGGGAGAGATGGGCTCCTTTTGAATACGGATTTTATTTAGATTTTCACGATTGATGATCATTTTACTTAAATGGGATAAAACAAAATCAGGGTGATTTATCCATTTTTTTAAATGATAGAGAATATCTGAATCGTCGAGCTTTGTGAAAATTTCAATTGATTTTTGATCCAATTTAGATAGTTTATCTTGAAATAAATATTTGAGATTGTCATCTAAAAAAACCGTTTGATTTTGAGACCTTAAATCATGAATTCTAAGTAGAATTTTTTCTAATATTTTTTCTAACATCATACCGGTTTTATGAAAATAGACTTGCCAATACATCAACCGTCTCGAAATGATAAATTTTTCAACTGAATAAATGCCTTTGTCATCTATAACCAATTGATTATCTTTTACATTCAGCATTTTTATCAGTCGTTCGCTGTTAACTTGTCCTTCTATGACACCCGAGTAAAAACTGTCGCGACGCAGATAATCGAGCCGGTCAACATCTATTTGACTGCTAATCAATTCGGTTAGGAATTTTTTAGGATATTTTCCGGTAAATATTTGAATGGCCAAATCCAATTTTCCATTAAATTCCCGATTGAGTTCTTGCATAATAGCTAAAGAAAGCTGTTCGTGCGAAATGTTTTTAATAATGCTGTATTCCAAGGCATGAGAAAATGGCCCATGACCGATATCGTGAAGCAAAATTGCAGCCAAAGCCGCCAATTCTTCATCGGGTGATATTGGCACATTTTTATATTTGAGAACATTGATGGCAGTTTGCATCAAATGCATCGCACCAATGGCATGATGGAAGCGGGTATGATGTGCTCCCGGATAAACTAAATAGGATAAACCCATTTGCGAGATATGGCGTAAGCGTTGAAAATAAGGATGTTGGATGAGATCGAATATCAGATCATCGGGAATATTGACAAAGCCGTAAATAGGGTCGTTGATTATTTTAAGCTTATTCATAATTTAGAATTTGAAGTGGTAAGAAATAGCCGGTACAATTTTAAATAAGGTGACTTTGTAGGCATTCATTTTTTCTGTGTCTTCATTATATTTAAACTGAATCATAAAGGTATTGTCACGCGCATAAGCATTGTATACGGAGATGTTCCAGTAAGACTGCCATTTCTTTTTAATCTTTTGATGGTCAATGATTTTATAATTTTTCATATGCCAACTCAAAGATAAGTCTAAGCGGTGGTAATCGGGTAAACGATTGGCATTTCGATGTGAAAAAAAGAATAAAACCTTATCCTCAAATAAGTAAGTGCCGGCAGGATATGTAATGGGTCTGCCGCTGTAATATTGCCACATGGCGGCCAGTTCTAAGCGCTGATTAACTTTGTAATTGAGCAACACACTGATGTCAATAGGCCGATCAACAACTGCAGGATACCAGTGTCCTTCATTTATTTCAGGATGAATTTTCTCAGATTTGGAATAGGTGTAGGCTAATGAACCGGTAAGTTGTCCCTTAGTTTTCTTAAACAAAAATTCCAAGCCGTAAGCCCGTCCTTTTTGTTGTAATAAATCACTTTCAATATTATCTGCTAATGACAGTGTTGTGCCGATTTTGTAATCCGTAATATTTTGCAGCTTGCGGTAATAGCCGCCAATGCTCAAAAAATAATGACGTCCCAACAAGTGATTAATTTCAAGGCTGAAGGCATCCGATATCTGAGGTTTCAAGTTAATACTTGAAGGGAGCCATAAGTCTGTTGGGGTAGTGGTTGCCGCATCATTAATTAGGTAATGTAAAAATTGATAGGTGCGATCATAACTCAGTTTAACGGCGGATTTAGGATTCATTTGCCAATGCAGTGTGGCATGCGGTGCCCATTTATGATAGGTTTTGACCGATTGGTATTGGCCGGCTTTCAAGGTGTCAACAGTTTCGCCAAAATCATTATATTTATAAAAAGTATGTGGGCCTAATTGGGCAAAGTTTGAGTTTCTTAAGCCATAAGTGAGTCTAAATTTTGTATTGAATTGAATTTGGTGTTGGAAATAAAAATCAAGTTCTGCAGCTTGTCTGACGGGGTAAGTTGTATAATGGTTTTCGACGCGACTATTTTTTATTTTTCCGGGCTTAATGGTATGCCAATAGGTATCTAGCCCAAAATTGAATGTGTTTTTTGGATTAAAACGGTATTTAAAATCTTGCTTAAAATTGGGACTTTCAATGGCCAGACCAATATCAAAGTCATAATTGACATGATCTATTCTGTCTTTGATACGAATCAAATAATCATATTTACTATAAATCAACGCGGTTGTTCCGATTAATTTACGGTTAAAATGTCGTTTCCAAATAATGCTGCCGACCGTATTGCCGTAATTCATTTTAAAGTTTGAATTGGGAATATAGTGGTCGCGTCCGGTATAAGCCGATATTTTTAAATCGGATTGGGTCGAAAGTTCGAAATTGAGCTTCAGGTTAAGGTCATAAAAGCCGGCTTTGACATCTTTAATGGCATCAAAATTGAGCAAAGGTAACCACAAATCGCCATAAGATTGACGTGCTGCCAATAGAAATGAGGATTTGTTTTTCTGTAAAGGACCTTCAGCATATAGTTGAGAAGCGATGATGCCGACACCACCCCCCAAATGATATGAGCTTTTATTGCCTTGACGTGTATTGACTTCCAAAATCGAGGATAAGCGGTTGCCAAACCGACTGGGAATGGCACTTTTATAAAATTTTAAATTTTTGATAATGTCAGGTGTGAAGACAGAGAAAAACCCGAGAATATGCGAAGGATGATAAACCGGCGCACCATCGAGTAAGATGAGATTCTGATCTTGACTACCGCCATGCACCGAAAAGCCGGCACTGCCTTCACTTACTGCTTTAACGCCGGGCAGAACCTGTATGGCTTTTAAAACATCCAATTCGCCCAATAACATAGGGACATTTTTAAGATCGGCTAATTTTATTTCAGATAAGCCAATCAGTCTTTTCAATTCTTTTTTACGACTCTCTTTAACGTTGATAATGAGGGTGTTGAGTTGGTTGTTTTCCGGTGTTAATTTTATAATCAGATATTTATCTTTTTGTATATCAGCCGAAATAGTTTGGGGTTTATAGCCTAGATAATCAATGACCAGTTGTTGTTTTTCTCGGGGTAATTTGATTTCAAAATAGCCTTTTTTATCTGTTACAGTACCGGTTTGCGGTTTATTTTTGATATATATATTAACTCCTGACAAAGCTTGACCTTTATTATTTTGAATAATACCCTTGAGGATCGCTTTATTTTGTCCCCAAGTCATTAAGATATTTGCAATAAAAAGATAAATTAAGAGGCTTTTTTTCATTTAGGATGAATTTAACATTCCAAAAATACAAAAATAATCCGATGTGAAGGAGGGAAGACTAAATGCTATTTCAGTCTTAATATTTAAAAACTTATCTTTGCAGCAAAATTATCGATTATCTATGAAGTTTGAGATTGTTAATAAGGATGTGGCGACCAAAGCCAGAGCAGGGACTGTGACATTGACTCACGGACCGATAGAAACCCCGATTTTTATGCCGGTTGGTACTGTAGGAACGGTCAAAACAGTGCACCAAAGGGAGTTGAAGCAAGAGATTAATCCCGATATTATTTTAGGCAATACCTACCACTTATATTTGCGACCCGGCACTGATATTTTGGAACAAGCCGGTGGTTTGCACAAATTTATGGGATGGGATCGTAATATCTTGACCGATAGTGGTGGCTTTCAGGTTTATTCTTTGTCAGATCGCCGTAAAATAACTGAAGAAGGTGTAAAATTCAAATCTCATATTGATGGTTCTTATCATTTTTTTTCACCCGAACGCGTGATGGAGATTCAACGCAGTATCGGAGCTGATATTATGATGGCTTTTGATGAATGTACCGATTATCCGGTAGCTTACAAATATGCCAAATCGTCTATGGAAATGACGCATCGTTGGCTCGACCGCTGTATCGATCATTTGGACAAAGTGCCACCCAAATATGGTTACGAACAAAGTTTATTTCCCATTGTTCAAGGGAGTACTTTTAAGGATTTACGTATGCGTTCAGCTGAATATATCGCTTCAAAAGGAGCAGATGGAAACGCCATAGGTGGTTTATCGGTTGGAGAGCCGGCTGAAAAAATGTATGAAATAACCGAATTGGTTTGTGATATTTTGCCACAAGATAAACCCCGTTATTTGATGGGGGTTGGAACGCCGGTTAATATATTGGAAAACATTGCTTTAGGGGTTGATATGTTTGACTGTGTGATGCCGACGCGCAATGCCCGAAACGGTATGCTGTTTACTTCGGAAGGCACTATAAATATTAAAAATGCCAAATGGAAAAATGATTTTAGTCCGGTGGATCCTATGGGGCATACTTTTGTCGACACCGATTACAGCAAGGCTTATTTGCGACATTTGTTTGCTGCCAATGAATTTTTGGGAAAACAAATCGCCTCCATACATAATTTAGGTTTTTACCTTTGGTTGGTTCGAGAAGCTCGTAAGCATATCATAGCAGGTGATTTCAAACCTTGGAAAGATACGATGGTACAAAAATTGAATAGACGTTTGTGATGTATTTTCAAATTCAAAATATAAATAGAATAAAGCTTTAAAGCATGTTGGTTTTGGACTAATTAGTGTCAGATGAAAGTTATAGATAAGTATATATTACGGCGTTATTTCGGTACTTTTTTAGGACTGATGCTTTTGTTTGTCCCGATTTCTATTATTTTGGATTTATCGGAACGAATTGACAAATTTATTGAGCATCATGTGCCTTTAAAAGAAATTCTCGGTTATTATGGCGATTTCCTTTTATATTTTTTTAATATCCTTTTTCCTATATTTTTATTCTTATCGGTTATTTGGTTTACTTCTCGTTTGGCTCAGAATACTGAAATTATAGCTATGCTCAATACCGGCATGCCTTTTATACGTTTATTGCGGCCCTACTTGATTGGGGCAACAATTATAGCCACATCGGTATTGTTGTTAAATCTGTCTATTATACCTAAAGCCCGTATTGGTTACAATGAATTTTGGGTCAAATATGTGCATAGTAAATATTTTAAAACGCGAGAGACGAATGATGTTTACCGGCAAATCGATCCGACACATTATATATATGCTTCAAATTTAAATCATCAAAATAAAACGGCTTACAATTTCGTGATGGAAGAAATAGCCGGCGATAGTTTGAAATCTAAACTTTACGCCGATCGCATTGTTTTTAATCCGAAAAAGAAAAATTATACTTTGTATAATATGCGTAAACGTGTTTATTTGAAAAATAGAGAAAAAATTACCAACAAGAGCCGATTTGACACCATTTTTAATTTTACTTTAGATGATCTTACGCCGGTAACATATATTGCAGAAGGTTTGAATTATTCGGCCTTAAATAAATTTATTAAAAAAGAAAAACTACGGGGTTCTAAAAATATCAAAAAGTTTGAATTGGAAAAATACAAACGAATGAGTTTGCCTATTTCCGCTTTTATTTTGACTTTTATTGCTGTGGCTATGGCTTCTCAAAAACGGCGCAGTGGCATAGGCGGAAATTTGGCTTTTGGTATTACCGTTTCAATGCTGTATATTCTTTTTGACCGTATTTTTGGTGTGATGGTTATAAAATCCGGTTTTAGCCCGATGTGGGCAGCTTGGATTCCAAATATTATCTTTGGATTGTTAGCCATTTACTTGGTTAGACGCGCCAAAACCTAAAACTTAATTTGAATGTTTTATACATTTGCATCCGGAATTTGAAGAAATCTTGATGCTTATTCTTTATATCGAGATCTAGGATTTTGATAAATTATTTTTTTGAAGTCATATTTGTTGTGTGAAATTGACAATGATTTTGCTAATATTTTTTGTCAAAATTCATATGTGCCATATTTTCTTTGCGAAATCTTTACAATAATTTACTTGACATCCATATAAATGATGTAATTTTGTTTAGTATAACATTGATCTTTCTTGTGATGAAAAAACTGCATTT
>WGDF01000191.1 GCA_015493405.1 Flavobacteriaceae bacterium | reverse complement strand
TTTGAAATAATGCGTACAAAATCATTATCCCCTAATGTTTCAGCATCGCTTAAGGTGATTACAAAATTGGTTTTAGGTTTGGTTTGCATCTCCGCATCTATTTTAAGGCGATTGACATAGCCATAAATCCGTGCTTTTCCACCTGTAAAAACGGTTCCGTAAAACATTTCCAAAGGATCGGGCGGGGTGTCTAAAACTAACATATTGTCTGTTTGAATATTTAAATCCAAATACCAATGATTGAAATTATTGTGCTTAAATACACCTGAAATTTGCCCTTTAGTTTTATATTTCGTATCATAAAATTTAGCCTGATTCAATTCAAAAGTTTGTTGATGCAAATTGAGAATTGTTCTTTTATCAAATTGATAATCCGTATTTAAAGCTAATATCTTAAGGCCGAAATCGTCTAAATATAATTTACCATCGTAAGATAAATCATCAAGTGGGCCGGCTATTTGAACACTGCCCGTCATTTTTCCTCGAATGTGACTAAAACTGGTTTTAAACAAACTTTGTAAGGGCGAAATCGGAAAACGATTAACCAATAAGCTCGCATTTAGTTGGGCTTTAGTTTTTTTAAGATCCAGATAACCGATGAGTTTCAAGGCTTGAACATCTTTATTTTTTAGGGCTAAATCGACAAAAATATTTTGGCCCGGCAAAGCGCTGATTTTAAGACTCATATCACCTAACAATTGTTGGTTAAGTTTGAAGTGCTTAATAAATAAAAGAACAGAAGGCAGGACTTCTTTGTTATATTTTGCAATATGAATTTGCCCATTGATTTTTCCATCAAAATCAAAATCTTTTAAATCGGGCGTAATATGTGCCAATTCAATACTATCCATATCAATATTGAAATCCAAGCTATCTTTATACTTAATGCCGTTGATTGTTAATTTTTCATTTTGATGCAAGATCGCAACTTGGTCTATTTTTAAGGAGTCTTTATCGGCATTGTATGCAATTCGGTTTAAATTGATTTTGGGATCAATTCTCCAGGGTGTATCTTTAAATTGTAAAATTGATCTTTGCAGCCCGAAAATAAAATTTTGAAATTCATCCATCGTATAGAAAAAAGCAATGTCATAATGATCCTTAAACAGTTCTCCCCCATCAAATTTGGATTTCAAATACAAAGTATCATTTATGGTTGTATTTAAGAGTCTGAAATTTTTAAATTTATAAAATCCGGTATTGACAGAATCTATTTTCAAGAAAATATTATACAATGGGTTTTTGTTATCTATTCTCAAATTTACCTTATTAAAAGTATTATTATTAAAGCTTATTTTAGGAGATAAAATTTTGATTTTCAATTTGTTGTCTGAAGAATTAATCTTTCCTTTAATAAATGTGTTTTTGGCAACTTTTAAATTAGGATTGAGTAAATCGACAATTTTATTATGAATGGCAATGCGGTAATTGATATATTGATTCTTGTCAATAGGTTTAATCTTATAATTTGCAAAGACACTTCCCAAAGCATTTTTCAGTAATAAAGGAACAGCTTTAAACTTGAATATGCCATTGATATAACCATCGATAATATCAGTAGATTTGAAGCTAATATGCCGTTCGTTAGTCTTATTAAACTCGGAAGAGACAATAAAATCATCAAATTTATAGGTGTCAAAGCTGTTGGTAACAACCAAATCATTAAAGCTCAATTTTCCAACAACATCCTCAATATTGGTACCTTGTGCTTGTATTTGCATTTCACCGGTTAAGTGCGCTTTCGGATCAGAAGAAAAATGCAGTCTGTATAGATTGGCTTTACAAATTTCAGTAGAAAAATCCACTTTTCTTTGTTTCCTTGAGAAATCAATGAGACCATTGAAATCCATTTCCAGATTATTATCAGCAACATCAAATTGTCCTTGAAAAAGTTTCTTTTTAAAATCGCCGTTAACCAGTATGTTATGATAATCATAATCGTTATAATAAACACTGCTTATGTTACCCTTAAAATTGGCATTCAAGGCTTTAAGAGACAAACCTACACCCTTAACATCAAAATTAGAGGTGATTTGATCAATATCTAGATGGATTAAATCTTTGATTTTAAAAGCATCGGTTTTAATATGTCCTTTATAAGTTGTCTTAGACATATCAGATAAGTTATTCATAGTCAATTGAATACCAAGTTTTCCTAAGGCTGTTCCTGCCTTAATGTCCGATTTTAACCGATTAGTGCCATAGGACAATCGGCCTTGCATTCTAATATCTCCCAATGGTAACAAAGTTTCAACTAAATCGGAACTTAAGGCTTGTGGCAATAAATCTTTGAGGTGTTTTGATGAGAAATTTAAGGTTGTAAAATTTCCTGAAATAATGGCATTCTTAGATTCAAAAATATGTTTTAAATCCAGATTGGCGGCAACTTTGATTAGGTTATCAGTCTTCAATTTAAAATTGTTCAAATAAAGTTGATTCAAAGTACCTGAAATACGGGTTTTTAAATCAAACAGCCTGTGACTTTTAAAAACCGGATTAATTTTGTTCAAATCGGCCGCAGCCAAGATTGCATGATTTATTTTTCCTTCAATTTTTACTTTTTCATTAAAATTATGGTAGCCCTTATCCGGAGATTTAAAAACCAAATTCATCGCCAGATTTGATAAAGGCGTTTTGAGTCGTAAATGGTCCAAACGTATTTCTTGGTCATTATAAGTA
>WGDF01000190.1 GCA_015493405.1 Flavobacteriaceae bacterium | reverse complement strand
GTATCAATATCTATTAAATAACTTTCTACATTGATATCCATACTGACTTTACCGGGATCAATACCATAAGATGTGTATAAACTTTCTAATAAATTTTTAAAATAGCCGGCGGTCTCAATACTGGTTAAGGCTTCCTTTTGATACAGTTGTTGATGAATCAATGACATAGATTTGATACGGTTTTGACTGTCTTTTATAGCTTCTTTAGATGCGCTGTCTTTCATAAATTTCGATTGCATATTGAGCAAAGATGAGATGATTTGCAAATTATTTTTAACGCGGTGGTGTGTTTCTTTTAGAAGGGTTTCATTTATTGTCAGAGCATTTGATATTTGTTCATTTTTTTCTTTTAAAACAGCATTGGATTTATGTCTTAAAAAATACAAGCGATACAGTAAAATAATGATTAATAAAAGGGCTATTAATCCAAGGAATAACATGTTGATTTTGAATCTATTTGATTTTTCTTTGGCAAGGTTCAACAATTTTTGAGCTTGTTGATCTTTATCATATTGATATTGCATTTCCAGTTGGGTAATTTTTTTGATATTTTGAGTGTTAAAGATAGAATCTTTAGCGCTGTGATAAATTTTATAGTTGGTAAGTGCCTTTTTGTATCGACCGGCTGCCTCATAAGCTTTGGCAAGTGCCAATCCGGCATTTTGGATAGTTTCCAATTCGTTATTTTTCAGAGCAATTAGCTTGGCACGTTCGGCATCATCCACGGCTTTTTGATATCGGTTTTGTTTATGGAATATATTTGACCGGATGACCAAACTTTCTGCCAAAGCATTGGTACGAACGGATGTTTCGAAATGAGAAACCGCTTTATTAATATATGTCAGTGCAGATGGATATTGCCCCATTTTATACAATGCTAGGGCAATATTCCGGTTTGTATTGGCAATAGATCCTTTACCGGCATTAGCTTCTATTTTGTAGCGAATAGCTTGTTTTAAAATGTTTAATGCCTGTTGGTAATGATTGTATTTCAACAACAAATCGGCTTTGTTTGATAATATTACACCGATATTACGTTTGTTCCCAAAAGCCATTGCTTTTTTTAGAGCCAAATCATAATAAGATACGGCTTGTTTATAATCGTTAATTTGATTGTAAAAATTAGCCAACGTATTAAAGAGAATAATTTTTTTTGATTGTAAAATGATTTGTTGTTGTTTGTTTGCAGGATTATTTTTTACGGTATGCAATATCTTTTCAGATTGTAACAATATATCAATCGCTTCCGATATTTTACCTTTTTTTCTGCAAACTGCCCCCTGCGAAATAAAAATATCCGATTTTAATAATGGATGTCTTATAGCATCTGTCAATTGACCGGCTTTTTGCAAATAAATTTCTGCCAGATCCAAATCGCCATTATAGAAATAATAGTTGCCAAATGCATAGGAAATATTGGCTTTTAAAAAATTGTCAGACAATTCATTACCGATAGAATCAGCCGCTTTGATTAAATTTAAACTACTCTTATTATATCGGTTTTTACCGGCAATACTGGTCAGTTTAATAATACGAATACTATCATTATCAGAAGTAGAAATAATATTTTGAATCAATTGCTTATCAGGTTTCAATGATATTTGTCCCCAAAGATTAAAACTGATAAACCAAATAAAAATAAAACGGATTGTCATATAGTCAATACTAAATAACAAATTTAAAATTTTTATGGAATTAAGTCCTCATTTTTTAAGAAATAACTATATTTACAATCAAAAAAATGCACGACTACGGATTTTGGTCAGTTATTCCACCACTTTTAGCGATTATTTTGGCCATTCGCACCAAACAAGTTTATATTTCATTGCTTTTCGGTATTTGGTTAAGTTGGATTATCATACAACATGGTCATATTTTTACCGGAACTTATAATGCCATTATGGCCTTAGTCGATGTATTTAAAGACCCCGGCAATACCAAAACCATTATGTTTAGCGCTTTAGTAGGAGGCTTGATTATTTTAATTCAGAAATCCGGCGGGGTCAGTGGGTTTGTAGCCTGGATAGATCGCAAATTAGGCGGCTTACATACCGGACATTTAGAAACCAACCGCAAGAAAATACAATTTTTTGCATGGCTCACAGGCGTTATCATTTTTGTTGAAACCAGTATTTCCGCCTTAACCGTTGGAACAGTATTTCGACCTTTGTTTGACAAGCTCAAGATTTCTCGCGAAAAATTAGCATATATCGCAGACAGTAGCTCTGCACCAACTTCAATTCTGATTCCATTTAACGCCTGGGGTGCTTTTATTATGGGTTTGCTTTTGGCGCAGGGATTTGACAATGGTTTTGGCGTTTTGTTCAAATCTATGATTTACAATTTTTATCCGGTCTTAGCTTTATTATTGGTGTTAATCGTTATTTTCTTCAATTTTAATATAGGCCCTATGAAACAAGCCGAACGGCGATCACAAATAGATGGCAAAGTTTTATCCGATACGGCCAAACCTATGATTTCAGAAGCGCTAACAGGTGTCCAACCTGTCGTGAGTATACAAAGAAGCAAAGCATACAACATGATTTTGCCATTAGTCGTTATGGTATTGATGATGCCGATAACCTTAATTTTGGATGGATGGCAAGCAGCCACAGACAAACTGGG
>WGDF01000189.1 GCA_015493405.1 Flavobacteriaceae bacterium | reverse complement strand
CTCAATCCCGCTTTAATTATGACTACGCTGGTGCGCCCCGACAATAGAGCCTTGGCTACAGATACAAAGCATACCATCAGTTTGGGGAAAAAGGATATAGTGATCAATCCGCAATTGACCAAAAATTTGTTAGATTCTTGGCAAACACACTATCAAATATTTGAATTTGATATGGGTCATGAAACAAATTTTGAGGTGTTTAAAACGGTGTGTTTAAAATCTAATTTATTTTAATCAGACCCTTTCGCCATTATTTAACTTTGTAATTGAATTCAAAAATAAGCCATCGACCCGGCATTCTGATATAAGACAAATCATTATATTTGATATTAAACAGATTTTCAATACTAAGCCCGATTCGCAACCGATTAAATTGTTTATTGAGTTTTAAATTTGTAACCGTATAAGGTTTATAATCCAATAATTGATAACGATTATTGGTATAATTCAAATATTGCCCATTTCTGTTTTTATAAATAAGCGTCCAATATAGAACCGTGTGATATAAAAAATTATGGGCGATTTCAAGATGCGCTTTATGTTTTAGATAATCCAAAACATATTTTGAAATGAAATTCTGTTGGTCATCTTTGGTCATCGTCAAATAAGTATATGAAAATGTAATTTTCTTTAAAAACCCTTTACTAAATCTGTGCGTAGCCGTCATTTCAAAGCCTAAGGTTTGCAGTTGTGTCAAATTTTGCGGTTGCCATTTGTCAGCCGGATGAAATTTGATCCAATCAATGGTATGCTTTGATTGACGTAAAAATAAACTTCCGGTAAAGTAATTTTGCCGATCAAAATATTTACTTCCCGCTTCATAAGTTACTGAGGCCTCCGGTTTCAAATCGGGATTGCCTATATTGGCGGGACCTTGATAATACAAATCCGTAAAAGTCGGCAAACGTGAGGCCGTCGAAACAGTCAAATAATGTGTCCAATGTTTTTGGAGGTAATTAACATAGCTGCCACCATTAATTTGCCCATGATAAGCAGGTTCATATAGTAAATTTAATCCCAAACCGATTTCTATTCTGCCCCATTTTTTTACTTGGTTCAATTGTGCTTCAAAATAACTACGTCGGGCAAATCTGGAATAAGTCAACCGGTCATTAATGACTATGGGATGCTGCAATAAGCGTCCTAATTTATTGCTCCAAATCCTGTCATTCTGAAAAGACAAATTCAAAAAAGATTCTCCCCATTTAGTACGGGCTTGGGCTCTAAGTTGTGCGCTTACCTGTTGGGTTTTATGGTAATTGTGTCCGGGATAATAAATATGGGGCGCATATTGAGCTGTATCTTTTTGATGGATAAAAAATCCTTCATGAAAAGCATAAACACTTTCTCTAAAAAGCTGAAACTCATCATAAAACAATCTGTATTTCAGGCTTGGTTTTAAAATTATTTTTTGTCCTGTTTGAGCTGAAAACGCTGCAAAATAACCTTGTGTTTTTTCAAACTGCCAAGGATACTTGGCAGTATAAAAACTATGCGCCCCAAACGCTTTTTGATGGTAACCAACTTGTAAATTCATAGGAAATTTAACAGCATTATAATGTAAATTAATATAATCTTTCAGCGCATAAAAATCAGTATTATTTATACTATCATGGGGTAAATAACCAGTAGAACGTTGGTAAGAAAAACCATTATAAATCGATAGGTTATCAAAACTATGTGCCAAATCAAAATCTGTTTTTACATACCCGAATTGACCAATTTTAAGAGAACTGTTAGCCTGTTCCTTTTGTGGATTTTTTGTAATTAAATTAATCGCACCACTATAAGCATTAACGCCGAAACTTTGCCCCGAAGCGCCTTCTAAAATCTCTATATGGTCTAACATACTGACATCTACCGGTAAATCTAAACTATGATGACCGGTTTGAGGATTGTTTATTTTGACCCCATTGAGCAAAACCAAAACTTGGTCAAAATTACCGCCCCTCATACTCAAATCGGCTTGAACACCTTTACTGCCACGCACACGCATATCGATTCCTGCCACCAAATTGAGCACATCATCTAAACTTTCAATCGCGGCTTTTTGAATGGTAGTCAATTTAATTACTTTAATGGTCTTGGGCAAACGCTGTAAAGAATGCTGATTACCATAAGTCTCTATCTTAAGGGTATCCAAAGTATATCGGTCTGAAATCCGATTGTTTTGTCCCCATAAATTTCCCAAAACAAACAGCAGTAACAAACTAAAAAGTTGCTTCATTTTCTTCCATATTTTTAGGCCGGCAAGATAAAAACTTTTATGATTCGAAATCAAATGACTTGCAAAAAAGAAACACTTTCTTAAAAAAGCAGTCTGTATCTTTTTATCCTATAAAGTATATAAGTCGAAATAATAATCTGAGCATAGATGATCAGTTTTTGAGAAATAACTTTCAACTTCAAAAGAAATTCTGCATCATCGAACCAATGATTCCCGAAATAAAGTAGTAAAATGCGCGCTATAATAAGCCCGTTTAAAAAACAAGTTAGATAAAATATTTTGGAATATTGTTCTCTATCAATGAAAAAAGCCAATAAACAATTGGCAAAAATAAACATATAAAAAGCCGACATCCCGGAACGAATGTGCTGGGTTAAAAACATATCAACCGGAAAAAAACTCACCAGCATATAGCCCAAACCTGAAATAAGACCCGAAATAATAATAATTTTTCTAATAACATTGGATCTGATTAAAAAACTGACCAAATAAAAATATAAAAAAGTCCCAATTCCTATAAGAGACAAGGTCAAAGTATAAAAAAACCAAAAAGGGTTATGGGCGCCATTGAAATAATACAAGCGACCTAAATCACTCATATAATTCAAATTCCAAACAAAATGTGGGGTTAAGGGATTAATCACATTACCACCATTATACAGATACATCAAAACCAAAGTTATAAAGAAATATTGTATCAAAATAAAAATGGCAATATCAATCAGATTTTTTCGTAAAAAGGTCATTAGAAAATAAAATATTTTTTTGAGTCTACGAATTTAATAAAATTTCTGCAGCTTCAAAAGCCGTTATTTCACTTTTTTCCAATTTCTTCAAGAGCATTTTTAATTTTTTTTGAACAGCACCGCTTCGATAAAAATTATCAATAATAGATTGATTGACCGTTTCGTGTAACCAATGCCGGTTTTGTGCTTGTCGGTTTTGTTCAAAAAAACCTGTTTTTTGACTCATTTGAATATAATCCTCAATTTGACACTGAACATCTTCGATGCCTCGATGATACAAAGCACTTGCCAGCAATACTTTTGGTGACCAGCCATTGCTTTTCGGTGGATAAAAATGTAAAGCTGTTTCAAAGGCTTTTTGCGCCAATTTGGCTTCATTGATATTATGATCTTCAGCTTTGTTGATGACAATTAAATCGGCCATTTCTATAATGCCTCGTTTGATGCCTTGTAACTCATCACCGGCACCTGCCAGTTTGAGTAATATAAAAAAATCAACCATAGAATGTGCCATAGTCTCTGACTGTCCAACCCCCACAGTTTCGATAATAATTCGATTAAATCCGGCAGCCTCACATAACAAAATCGTCTCACGTGTTTTTCGGGCAACGCCTCCAAGATTATTACCCGCAGGACTGGGCCTAATATAGGCTTT
This sequence comes from Flavobacteriaceae bacterium, assembly GCA_015493405.1. Classification (GTDB taxonomy): domain Bacteria; phylum Bacteroidota; class Bacteroidia; order Flavobacteriales; family Flavobacteriaceae; genus WGBX01. The sequence goes on along the minus strand of WGDF01000189.1, from coordinate 105 downwards.
AGGGTCTCGGGCCAGGGTTTCCATACGAGTTTTGTCGCCCATAATACTTCCTTTGGACAAACGGCTACTGGGATCAACTGCCAAAACAGCAACTTTATGCCCTTG